>NZ_JASONN010000004.1:0-179757 GCF_030217285.1 Pauljensenia sp. UMB3104
CCCCCCCGAGGTGTCCGGCCGTCCACACTGGGTGCGCCGCCCCCAGCCACCACCACCCACCCAAGCAAGCCCCTGGTTGTCCACAGCCGACGGCCGCGCCGTCGGGACGCTGTGGACAACCAGGGGCGAAGACGCCGCCGCCTGTGGTCGTGGTGATTGGTTGCGCGTGTGGTTTGCAGGTACCCCGTTGGGTGCCTGCAAACCACGGTCGCGTGAAGCGTTCATTCCCAGTCGGGGGCGTCGGGCCATGCTTCGGGCATGTCTGTCGCTGGTGTTGTGGCGGGCTGTGGCTCTGGCGTTGGCGTGGTGCGGACGGGCTGGGATGCTACATTTGCTATATTTGCCTGTTTCGCTGGCATTGCTATATTTGCTGTACATTCGTCGGTGAGGGCGTTGATGTGGACGCGCTCGATGCGGGTGTCGGCTTCGGCGGCGTTGATCGTGCCAGAGGGGACTTTCACGACAAGGTATGCGCCGCCCTGGGGTAGGGATTTGATGTCGTTGGGATGAAGGATGAATTCATCAACCTCCCGGAGGCTGCCGACGCCGCTTGCGGCGTGCATGCCTCCGAGTGCGTCCCAGTCGTCCTCTACCTGGACGGTTTCTTTCCAGGTGAGGCGGCTGCCGATGTCGCGGGCGATTGCGTCTGCGGCTTCTCCCCTGGTCTGCCGTAGGACTAGCCAGACGTTGGCGTTGGTGCGCACGCTGGCCGCGAACTGGGGGCTGACGGCTTCGAGGTCGGCGTCGAGGTCTTGGGTAGCTAGTAGGACGGCTCCGCCTGCGCTGCGGGCGCGGGCGTACAGGTCGGCGACCCTGGGTGTGCCCAGGGCGCCGAATTCGTCGAGGATGACGGGGCACATGTGGGTTTTGCCCCATCCGTCGCGTGCGAGGCGTCCGAACGTCGCGCAAAGGTCTTGCACTGCGAGGGTGCCGATGGTGCGAGCGGTTTGGGGTGCTCCTGCGGCGTCGAGGGAAAGGCACACGATGTCCCCGGCACGTATCGCGTGTTCTAACTGGAACCCTGTGGCGTCGAGAGTGCGGCCTGCGGCGGTGTCGACGATGACGGCGACGCGGTCTCTCACGTCGCCTACGTCGCCCTCGTTTTTCGAGGCGTCGAGGTCGTCGAGGTATCGAGTCAGGGACGCGGCCACGGCTGGGGACACGAACGGCGTCACTGACCGCAGTGTCTTGATGCTGAGGAGGTCTGCCACGTCGGCCAGGCCGATCTGCCATGTGCCGCCCCCGACGCGAGCGACGCGGGCGTCGGCGAGATCGACACACACACGGCATGCTTGCTGTAGCAGGCGACGCGAGAGGGTTGCGTAGTGGAGGTTGACGTTTTTGTCGGCCGCGAACAGCGTTTCATAAAGGGCGTCAGACATTTCGTCGGCGGTGAGTCCGGCGAGGGGGTTGTAGCTGGTGCCCGTGGCGTCGACGGTGACGTGGCGGAATTGGCGACCAGTTTGCTTGGCGATAGCTGCGAGGGTGGCCGCGAGGTCGGGGTCGGCTTTCATGTCGATAACGACGGCTGGCAGATGTAGGTCTCGCGAGGCCGGGGCGCCGGTGAACCCGTAAAGGACCCTTTCGAGCGCCTGGGTTTTCCCGACGCCGGTCGGGCCGATGACGACGCCGTGGGTGCGCAGGGCGGCTGCGTCGAGACTCACGGGGCGGGCTGCCTCGTCGACGCCGATTGGCACGTCGAGGTCGTTCACGGTCGCTGCGGCCGGTGCGGTTGCTGTGGCCGCGCGTTGCCTGGCCTTAGCTCGATGCACGCGCTTAGCGCTGGCCGGCCGCTTGGTGCGAGCTCGCGGCCCCGCATCGTCGTCGATCTCACGCCAGGTGGCGTCGAAGCGCCTGCGGTAGGCGAGGTAGATGCCCGCGACGAGGATCCCGGCGCATGCCGCGAAAGGTGCTTGGGCGATCGCCCATGTCTGCCAGTTGGCGTGGATGACGCTGGTTGTGCTTTCGCGCCGAAGGAAAGCGCTCCACAGGTCGTGTAGGACGGTGATGTAGGTGTCGCCGTAGGTGGTGGCCCAGCCCATCCAGATTCCCAGACCGGTGGCGAGTGCTCCGGCGGCGCATACCCACCAGGCGTGGATGCGGTCGCGGCCGATCCGGCCCAGCGCGACAATTGCGCCTGCAATTGTCGCGGTCAGGGGGTTCAGAATGACGGCCGCGCCGAAAATGAATCGCGCGACTTGTTGCTTTTCGGTGTGAACGACATTTCGAGTGAATCGAATTCGTGGCGCACTCATGATTCCCGTCCGGTCTCGTTGTCTAATATCTTTGCGAGAGGATAGACCGCGATGGGTCTGCCCATTCCTCTGGCTTCTAATGTTGTGTTGGCTTCTTCTGCGGCTTCACTGACGACGCGATGCGAGTCCGGCGTTGTCAAGTAGACGCCAATTCGGTAATTCTCTGAGTATGCGTATCCGTGCATAAGGTAGATGAGTCGCCGTTTGGTTTTGGGGCTCCACTCAACCTCATATCCGATGCAGCTTCCTCGCTCACCGCTTACGATATCCGGCCACGCTATTCCTCTTTTGCCGCTCGGTCGTGTAATAGCAATCGCGTATGGATTCTCTGCGGGGTCTGTTGTAAGTGCTCGCGCCTCTCGTTCCGTTATGAGATGCGTCCTATCTCCTCTATGCAGTAAAGCGAGGTAGGCGTCAATGCATGCGCGGTCGTGCGCGTATTCTGCGAGCTTAACGCCCGCACCCGATCCGCCTTCGACACCCATAAATTCGGCTCCTGCCGGGGTGAGGGAATGAACCTGCGATTTCCCGAGAACGTACTCGGACTGCACGAACCCAAGGTCGCGAAGATGTTTCAAGCGACGTGAGACATATGGCTTCACCGACGATGCGCGCTGATGCGCAAATAACTCGGCTCGGATAATCTCAACAGGAACAAAGCGGAACTTCGCGAGAAACGACAAGATTCGTTGATCGGCTTCACTCACTAGCATGGTGCCTCCTGAGATTGAACGGAACGTTTTGTATTCACGCGATTGTTCATCTGCTTACAAGACTAACATTCGCTATGCAGATCTTTGTCTGCTGTATTTTGCCTATTACATCTCTTATACTGCTGACTTGCCGCGCGGCCAACGATACGTAACCACTTACTTCCCTCCTCACTACCACACCATCTATCCTTATCCTCGTTCTTCACACCCACTTTCTTTCTTCCTGCCCTCCCGACGCTCGACCCCCCTCGCACAATGCTTGTCGTTGGGTGAGGGGGGTCGAGCGTCGGGAGGGCAGGATACCCCTTGGGGTTTCGTGGGTGTGATGACAACTCAGATTGTCACTCTGTTGTCATCTGGGTTGTCATGGGTCTTGGTGTGGTAGTGAGGAGGGAAGTGGCGACGGGGATGCTTGACACTGGTGGCGAAACACTCGCCGGTGCGGGACTTATTGTTTGGGGAGGTGAATATGTTCTGCGCTATCGTATTCGTTGCCCCAGGCTTGTTCAACGGCCTCCTCAATGAGCCTGTATAGGGCGGTACCGGTGGTGAGTTTTTTCCATCTGAGAATGTAGTAGCAGCGCTCTGAAACATCGGCGCTCAGAGCGCGGGTAATCTGGTCTCGATAGGGCTTATATTCTCGTCGTGCATCAGCCATGATGGTCCTTTCAGTTGTTTGCGTAGGTTCGGAATATAACGTGTTGATCGCGACCCCAAATGGGTTCAACATTGATCCCTTGGGTGGGCGAATCGGCGGATATCATTTGACCATTTCCGATGTAGATCGCGGTATGGTAATACGAGCGACCATTGTCATTAGACCAGAAAATGAGGTCACCGGGCTTTGCTTGAAATTCCGGTATTTCGACCCCCATTCTGGCTTGTGTGTCTGCATAGTGTGGGAGAGTTATTCCTCTGCGAGCCATGAATTGCATGGTAAAGCCTGAACAATCGTAGTGTTCGGGGCCTTCTGCTCCCCATACGTATCCGTGGGAGTCATCGTTGGCTATTGATTGTGCCCATGCGATTGCTTCTGCATCATCTCCGCTTCCAATGCCGCTTTGGGAGGCGAGAAGCAGACTTCCATCAGCTCCTTGGTACATGGGAATTGCATTGATAATTTTAGGCACGTATTTTTCGGTTTCGCCGTTGATAGGGATCCCGCCCGCGCTTTCGACGGCTCCCGTGCCTGCATTGTACGCGGCAAGCGCCAGTTCAATGCGGTTCCCGGCTACACTTTGAGCGGTAAGCAGGGCGTCTACTTCTTTGAGTTTCGCGCACATATAGTGCCCTTGACTGTAGATAGCGTCATGCGGATTATTGATGTCTGCTTTTCCGTCTCCGTCTCCGTCCATTCCTGCGCCACTATTCCAGGTGGCAGGCATGAACTGGCTGATGCCCTGCGCGCCCGCTTCCGAACCGGCTGATTCATTCCAGTTGGATTCGGCTGCAATTTGTGCAGCAATAAGTGCGGGTGTTATTCCTTCACATATGTTTCCTGCTTTGAGGACGTCGTCGCGGTAGGTGGCTGGTACGGCGTCGCTGACGCCGGTGGCAGCCGCAGCGCCTAATCCGGTCCCTGATCCGGTGTTTGTCAGAGCTACGAGGGCGGCCGGGGCCATGAGGAATATCAGGGCGATGAAGGCGACCAGGGCGCCTAACGCCCACGCCTTGATGCTAATGAGGCGTGCTCCCAAGGCGAGGGCTCCGCGCGCGTTGTCGTTCATTGGGCGCTCCATCTCGTGACCCGCCAGCCTCCTTGGGCTGGTTCTAGGGTGATGCGGCCGGTTCCGGTCGTGTTGTCTGTGCGCGTGTAGCTCACGGTGGCGCTCCATGTCGACGGGTGTGCTGGGTCTTCCTCGATCTGGGAGAACTCGACTGACACGAGCCGTGTGCCGGGGGTGACACCCGCGGTTTGTGCCTCGGGCGTGTTCACGAGATATACGGCCAGGGGTTTGGCGGTGTATGGGCTGATCGCTTCTTCGATATTCGCCCATGGGGTGTCGACCGTTCGGTTGTCCATGAATGCGTGCATCCATGCTTCAGCGGTGTTGCGGGCGGGTTCGAACACGTCTGGCGAGGCGCTTGGTGTCTCAGGCGTACTCGGTGCTGATGAGGCAGGTGCTGGCATGGGGGGTGTTGTCGGATCCATGGCTGGTGTGCTTGACGGTGATGCCGCAAGCTCGGGCGTGGGGGCGGTAGTCCACTGTCTCCATACGAGGACGGCCGCCCCCGCCGCAATCACAGCAAGGAGCGTCAGGGCGATGATGGTAGGGCCACGCCTGGGGGCCGGGGCACACTGGTAGGGTTTGTGCGTTCCGGCCTCGTCGAGGAGCCCATCCCACTTGCTTGGCGTCATGCGCGTGCTCCCCTCTTGGCGGTAACGTCGATGGTGCGTCGACGCGGCGCGTTACGTCGCAGGTGTGCGTTACCGACACCTGATCCAACGCGAGGCGCGGGGCGTGCCGATTCGGGTCGTCCCGCATTCCCTGTGCGGGGCATCTGGTAGGTGCGCGGCGGAAGGGTACGCCCGGTATTTTGGGGCCGCATCGCGGTGGGGTCAACGTGTCCCAGGCGGCTGTCGCGTTCGGGAGCGGGAGTCGTGGGTGTGGTGCGCTCAGGAGCGGTGGGCGCGCCCGTTGGCTTTTTCTGTCGTTCCGTGGGGGCCTTGGCCTCTTTGGGCACCTCGCCGCTCGCTCGCGTGTAACGGCCTCGGGGCGTGTGCTCGGGTGTGGCTTGCTCGGTGGTGTGCTCGGGCGTGGGTGCGGCGGTTGCACCGGTGGTACCGCCTGTGGGAGCTGGTCCTAGGCGGCGCGGCTTGTTCGCTCCACCCATGCCGCGTGGGCGCACAATACCTCCGTCGGGCGCGTCGGGTAGCGTCGCTCCTTGCGTCTTGTCACGTGGTTGCTTGGGGGCGCGGGGGCGCGGGCGTTTGCGCCCCAGGCCCCGCAGCAGGTATCGGACGGCGAACGCGGCCCCGAGTAATCCTCGCGCCTTGGACGCAAGCCCCGTATCGCTGGCCTGGAAGATGCGTTTAAGGTGGGCGAGGAGAACGAGCGAAGCGATCATGGCTGTGATTGTCAGGATCAGTGAGGTGAACCATCCCATGGATGAGGTGAGCCTCATAGCTGCCATCGCTACAGCAAGAACGATGGTGAGGACCAGCTGAACGAGGAAGCTCATGACCGTGAAATTGAACAGTAGTGTCAGCCAATTGTTGGCCCATTGTCGTGGTGCTCCGGGGATTGCCCATAGGCAGGCAAAGAGTCCTCCGACGACCAGCATCATGAGTGCCAGCATGAGGTTGAAGGCCACGAGACAGTTCAGGACCAGGACCATGACGGCAAATACAAACGCGGCGATTAGGGCGGTAATTGCTGTCACAAGCCGTATGGGGGCGTTGTGGCCGGTAATCGTTGCGTATGCTTCAGAGTCTTCGCCTACGGCGCTCTTGAACGCGGCGCTGTCAAGGTAAGCGCTTCTGGTCTCCGCGTCGCTGGAGAATAGGGGTTTACTCAGCACGGTTTCCCCGTGTTTCTTACAGCCCTCGATGCTTCCGAACTCGCCTTGGCACCAGGGGGTGACGACGAAGGTGCGCCAGATCGCGTCGCCCATTTGGCGCATGGCGTTGTTCTGCTCGGTGCCGGTGAAGGTCGGGGTGGCGGCCTCGATGGGTTCGGTTAGCCCCTCGCTGGCTCCGACGGCGGCGGCCGCCGCTGTTTGTGTTCCAGCGTCACGGAAGGCATTAATACCGTTGACGTATTGCTCTGGCGTATTCGCGAGACTGATCGCCACGACGCCAGCGGCCAGGCAACACCCCAGTTGGGTGGCGAGCTGGGACGGGGATGAGGATCCCCGTACCCATGCCACCAGCGCTCCAATGGCGAGAGTGGAGGGCAAAAGCCATTGGACGAACGCGTTTGAGACGGAGCCGATCGAGCCGGTGAGCTGGGTTCCAAGCGCCGTGTATGAATCGAAGCTCATGGTCTGCCAGCTCATGGCAATCGCGGCGAGTGTCCAGGACTGAGCTTGCATGAACGTTGAGTTCGCCAGCGTGTTTGTGTTGCGATCAACGGTGTTATCTACGACTTGGGTGACGCCGCTCTTATCGACGTAGTCCCACTGGTAGGCCCACACGGGATAGGTCTCGAACAGGGTTGGTTCGTCGCTGTCTTTGAGGTCGGGGACGGTGATCAGGCTCCCAATCCCGTCAACCTCGTACTGCCCGCTCTGTGCGTCCTCGTCGTCTGCCCATGCAGCAGATCCCGACCACATGACAGCGATCGCAACCACGACGGCTGCCAGAATCAGACGAGCGGTCTTCACCATTCGTCGGTGTCGAAGCGCCATGAGCCTTCCTCCCAGATCATCGTGTAGCGGTCTTCTACGGTCTTTTGCTTGGCGTTGATGTATCGGATACGGATCACGGCCGTGGTTTCGTTGTAGCTCACGGTGTCCGTGTCGATGAAAGTGCCTGGGCTGTCTCCATGGGCGTCGACGGGATTGGCGCACGTGCGCTGCATCCCATACGTGCTAGCGAAACGGCGGGTGATGAGCGTGTCGCAGTACTGACGTACCATGTCGGCCGTCCTGTAGGAGGCGTGGATGTAGTCCCATGCGGCGCGAGCTGCCGTTTGCGCGCCAGCTTCGTCGTGGGAGGTGGTCACCTGTGCCGCTGGCGAGGGCACGGGGGCTGGCGTTTGCGTGGCCATTCGTCCAATCCCATACACAACGGCCGCCACGATGATCACTCCTACAACGGCTGCCCACACGATGCCGAGCTCTCGGCGTTTAGGCGGCGGTGTCGAGGTCATGTCGAGTCTCCTTCCTAGGTGGCGTGGTGTCGAGAGCTTGGCGCACTCGGTCATTGGGGATAGCGATTTGGATGGTGGCCACGCGGCGGCGGGCGTCGCGCATGAGGCAGTGCCCGTGCCACACGTCGCCGCTGGCGGGATCGACAGAGACAGTGTCGATCATGGCTCGCACGTCGGGTGAGGGTTCCAACCCGAGTAGGCGTGCGGCCGCGTCCTGCTGCTTCTCTGTACTCTGACTGAACACGAAGGTGGTTACAATCTGTTCC
This sequence comes from Pauljensenia sp. UMB3104, assembly GCF_030217285.1. NCBI lineage: Bacteria > Bacillati > Actinomycetota > Actinomycetes > Actinomycetales > Actinomycetaceae > Pauljensenia > Pauljensenia sp. UMB3104. The sequence continues at coordinate 8,049 of NZ_JASONN010000004.1, forward strand.
ATGATTCCGTCGTGATCGGCAATCGAAGATGGATCTTGGCTATCAATCACAAGCGAGACGCCCAGAGCGCGCCCTAGTCGCGCAATCTGGTTAAGGAATGTCGCACCGTCCTGGTTTGCCGTAAGAAGGTGCGCTTCGGGAATGACCACGAGCTTGCGCAGGCTGCGCATAGCTTGCGTTTTTGCCACCGTCATAACCCACGCGAGCGCCCCGCGTGCCACGGCCGCACCCACGCGCTGGGTGGTGGTCCACTCGGCGGGTGCGGTGCCCACTTGTGGCAGGTCGAGCTTGGGGAACTGAATCAACGTGATGCCAGGTTCTGCTGTCAGCGTTTCTTCTGTGCGCTGGCCGATGATCATGCGACCGATCGCATCTCCCTCATACGAGCGCAGTTCTCGGGCCACGCGCTGGGCAATTTCATCTCCTGCCTCCATGCGTTCGATGAGCCGGTGGCTCGATCGTTCGTCACCGGAATCAAGGAGGGCGGCGATGTGCTCCATGAGCACAGGATGAGCCGCCAGCCGCAGGCTGTCCGAAATCAGGAGCATGAGCTGGCTGTGCGCATGCGTGCGCGCGTCCTCGGGGTCCATTGTGGCCAGGAGGTCGCAGGTGCCCGCGTAGCGGGCCGACATGTCGATGCGGCGCGCATTGATACCCATGCTAGTGGCGGCTGCAACTAGCCCGCCGTGTTCGTTGTTAAGGTCGCCTTTGAGATCGAAAACGATCGTCATTGCTCCCTCCGCTCCTGCATCTAGTGCGATGAGCTGCGCGCCTGTGGTTTTCCCGCGCCCGCTTTTCCCAATGAGAGCGATGGTGGTCGTGTCGCCTCGCAAGGGTGCTTCGGTGGGGTGGAAATGGACGAGGGAGCGTGTGGCGCCCGTGGTGTACCCGATTACCGGCCCTTCGCGGTCGCCGGTGATGGATCCACCCCAGAACCAGGACCCAAAGAATGCTGTGGCGTCCATGACGTGGTTCATGTCCTCGATGCGCACCGTGTCACCAGGCAGGCTAGATAGCCATGCTGCGTCTTGTTCGTCGGCGCATACGTCTACCGTGATTCCTGCTTGCGCATAGGCCTCAACCACCGCATCAACGGCTAGGTAGAGGTCATCAAGCGTCGTCTCGGTGACCGTGAGGATCGGCCACGCCTCCACCAGGGACGTGCGGCCACGCTTGATCTCCAGACCGAGTGAGCGCATCTCTTCCTCAGCCAGCAAGATGTCTTCGTCGGCTTCCTCGACGTGAGATTCTTCGGCGTCCCTGCGCTGGTGCTTGGCCCGCTTCTGTGTCTTAGCGACGCGTTTCAGCGCACTAGCCTGGCTCATGAAGCTAAACCTCACGGACGCTTCTGGGAGCACGGCTTGTGCGCCGTCCATCGTGGGTCGCGCGATATTTGACAGCGCGAGGAGCCATTGCCCGTTGCTCAGGGTGTCGACGGTCTCGGGGAACTCGGTGATCAGCAGGCACGCGGTGTAGGCCACTTCTGTGCCTTGGGCGTCGTAGAAGCGCAGGTGATCCCGGAAAGGCACGACGCGGCCGCGCCCGAGCCTGGCCAGGGGCGCGCCGGTGATCGTTCCCTCCCGAGGCTTGGCTTCACTCGTTCGGAAGGTCTCGCGGCCCACCAGCCATGCCAGGGTTTCCGCTGGGACGGGCAGGGCCTGGAAGGGTTTTCCGGTCATGCGTCCGATGATTGAGCGCATTTTTCCGTCGAGGTATTCCAGTTCCTTGACGGGAATCGCGTTGCGATTTCCGCTGATCCAGTCGGCGGCTGCGTTAATCGTGGCGACCGCGCCGGGCGTGGTGCGGTCTTCCACGTCCACCCCGATGAACACGTGGCGTTCGGGCAGTTCCCAGGAGTCGATCGAATCCGCTCGCGCCTGCGCCCACGCCATGGCCTGTGGTTGCGTGAACGTGGGGGCGTCCTCTCTGTAGGTGTCCGATGTGATGGCGCCCCACACGATTTTGAGCTGGCAATCGTAATCAGCCAGCGCTCCTTGCGCTTGGGCGATCGCGCTCATAACCTCGTCGTCCAGGTCAGCGGTCGTCGCCGTTTGTGTCGACGCTGGCGTGATCTCCATCCAGACCGTCGCACGATCAGCAGTGACGATGATGCCGTCAGCGATCGCACGATAGGTCGGGAATGAGCGCCCCATCTGCGGATACAGGCCAACGGCCCGTTTGAGTGAGTCAAACATGACGGCGGTTCCTAACTGTCTGCATGTGCTCGAAGCTGTACAGGCGCACCTCAACGCGTGGCGTGATCGGCTGACCTGCGGGGAAGGGGCGGCGCGCGCCCTTGGTCGCGGATTCCCACAGGTGTTCGTCGTCCTTGTGGAGGACGCGAGTACGCCACCAGGTGGCCACGTCGATGCGCTCACGGGGAGTGAGAACACCTCCGCGCTCTCCCACTCGTCTCCCGGCCACAATCGGGATGTGGCCAACCAACGCGTAGCGGGCGGCGAGCATCCATGCCACCAGGCGACGGCGACGCGCATGTTTGGGGTCGGGGGTGAACCCCCAGTACACGATGACCACGGGGATGGTCACGTACAGAGGGAACGTTGCCTGCGTGGGCAGACCAAAGACGAGCGTGAGGGCCGCGAACCAGGCCACCAGAAAGAGCCCGCCGATCTTGAGGAAGTCGACCTCTAGACCATCTTTGAGGCCCATCGGGCCAATCTGGTAGAGCTTGCGCGGAAACTCAAAGCTCCGCGTATGGATGCGTGCTTCAGACATTGAAGATCCTGTTAGCCAGGTTCTCCAAAAACGTGAAAACGGTGTCGTAGTTGAAGATGATCGCTGCAACAACCGCCCCCGAAAGAACGTATGCCGCGAGTTTGCCGTGGCGATCGGATGCCCAAAAATACAGGCCTCCCACCGCGAGAATGATGACGAAGATGTTGCCTGCACCCGTAAGGGTCCAGTCTTTGAGGCCACCGAACATGAGAGTCTCCTTAGTTGGTTGTGGTGATTGAGAAGATTTGCCAGCGTGTGGCGTCATGGGCCTTCACCGGTACGATCGTGACGGTGTACTGGCTTGTGAGGGTTGCGTCCCCGAGCTTCCAGGCGACACTCATCTCTGCCTGGCGGCTCTCCTCACTCCCGGCGTAGACACGCCAGGAGGTGATTTTGGCACTCGCTCCCGTCAGGGCGGGGGCATCCACGCTGCCGCCTGGAGCGACCAAGGCGTCGACGTCCCCGCCCGGCCACGCGCGCGCGAACGCCTCGATGTCGGCGCGGGTGGTTTCCGTGAGCTCTTGATCGGTTTCGTGAGCGATCGCGGCGCTACTCGATGTCGGGGCCGTCGGGAGTCCCACCAGTGCCGGAGCCCCGGCCACCGATGGGGTCGTGGTGGGGTTGGTGATCGGCACCAAGACACCCACCCACCCGGTTGTTGCTGTCTTCGCCTCTGGTGGAGTTGCAACCTCGACGGCTACCAGGACGTTGACGCGTTCTCCCTCAACGGTAGTCGAAGCGACGTATGAATCAGTAACCAAGAGTTTGCCTGCTCCGTCCCATCCGGCATTACCCGCACCCGCCCACGTCTGCGACAGGGCCTCCGTGCGGGCAGGGCCCTCACCCACCGCCACGTAATCGCGGGCGGCACGTTCGGCCACCGACGCGGCGGCCGTCATGTCGATCCCCCATGACTGGGGCACCTCTGTGGGAGCCTGGGCCTCGGGGGCGCGCGGGGGCGCAACGAACACGCGCCACGCGCCCACGAATGCGAAGAACCCTACCGATGCGATCACGACAGCGCGCGCCACGCGCTGTCGACGTGACGGGGTTGCCACTTCCCACGGCAGCACCCGCCGCCGCGAGCTCTTCTCCTCCGTCTCGCTCACTCCCCCCTCGCTGTCGGTGGGCTCGACAGCGGTGGGCTGGGATACGGTCGGGTCGGGATCGGGAGCATGGTGAGGGGGCGCGGGGATCCCCGCGACCCTCTCGCCCGTCGGAGGCGTTGACGGCAGGCTCACAGTCCTGCCTCCGCAGCCGCATCGACCACGCCCGAAGGATCTTCAACCTCTGGCTGGGGTTCAGACCATTCAGGCGGTGTCTGTGTGGCCGGGGCGGAAGCGCTCTTGCGGCGCGGGATCGCGACGTTGAGACCAACGGCCTCGATTGCGACCGTCGTGCGGTGGCGTGTCTGCCCAGATTCATCCATCCAGGAGTTAGCGACGAGCTCGCCCACGAGCACAACGGGGTTGCCCTTGCGGAACCCGGCTGCCGCGATGGCCTCGGCGCGATCGCCCCAGGCATAACTATCCCAAAAAGTCGGGTCCTTTGATCGCCACTCGCGTGCTTTGATGCTGTAGTAGCGTTCCGAGCATGCAATCCGTAGGTGGACGCTCGCGCGCCCATCCGAAGCGGGACGGTACTCAGGATCAGCGGTGAGATTACCGACAAACGTGTGGGTAGTCATGATTTCGAACCTTTCTGTGTGGTTTTGGTTTGGGGATCTGGACTGACCAGCGGAAAAAGAGTTCAGGCGCTACGCACTGCTGAGAGGTCGTTCACCTGTTTCATGGCCTCGTGCACGAGGCCAGCGAGTTCGGCGTTGCTGGCCTGGGGATGGGCTGCGCGCATGTGTTCCCACAGCCGCTTGTGAGCCTCTTCTCGGGCGCGTTCTTCGGGGGTTTTGGCAGCTTCGGCGGCGGCGGTGATCGCGGCTGCTTGCGCCTGGCGCGCGGCGTCGATTGCGGCTGCTTGCGCCTGGCGCGCCGCAGCCGTGCGAGCTTGGGGCGCGTCCGCGATTCCCGCGTTCTGGTCGAGGCGGTAGGCCACAAGCGAACTCATACGGCGCACGCCATTGGCGGGTTTTTCGCCCATGAGTCCCCGAATCTGAGCGGGTGTCCATCCCGCAGCGATGCGCTCAGCCAGCATGTCTGCGACCTGGCGGGCACCGGTGCGGTCCATGGCCTGCATCCACTCGGGCAGGCACGCCCCAATGAGCGCGCTCGCCTCGTCGACGTGGCCGGATTCCTGACGGGCGGCCTGGGGGCCAACCTCCTGGCGTTGCTGGGCTATTTCCGGCGCCCGCGCCGGTGCGGGATGCTCGGCTGCCCACGCCAGGGCCTCGGCGAGCTGGCCAGCGTTCCACCAGCCTTCCACCAGCAGGCTCGCGGGATTCTCTCCTGAGGCGAGCATTTCGGCCGCCAGTTCTCCGCGAGCCGTGGCCGCCTCGGCGTCGGCGTCAGCCGAGCCGGGCACTGCGCCTTGTGCTGAGAGATCATCCTGGATGGCACCCGACCCGACCGGATCGCGTGGGGGCTGGGGAGGGTTGGGTAGGGTCTGGTTCATTAATGACGGTTCATATGATGGTTCTTCCTTATAGGGACCGGTCACCTGTGACCGGGGGGTCCCGTCATGGGTGACCGCACCCCTCCGGTCATCGTGACCCCTGCGGTCATTTTGACCGGTCGCGGAATCATGCGGAAAAGTCGCACCGCCTGGGACCCCCCGGTCATTTTGACCGGACCCCCCTCCGGTCATTTTGACCGGTCGCGGAATCATGCGGAAAAGTCGATACCGTTCCACCTCGGCGATAACCTCGTCGATGGTTGCGCCGTCGGGCACGTTGAGCGTGACGCTCTGGTCGGATTGGAGCGTGTGATCAGGTTCCGCTCCCACGTTGAGCAGGTACAGGTTGGACGCCAGGCCCTTCGAGGTCATGCGACGAAATGTCGTCACAAGCCCCATTGCTTCGAGCTTGCGCAACGCGCGGCGCGCTGTCGAGGTGCTTTGCCGCGACTTCTTGCACAACGTCTTCTGGTTGTGCCAGCAGTAGCCCTCATCGTTTGCGGCGTCCGCCAGTGCCAGCAGAACAAGCAACGGGGCATTGTCCGTGAGGGTTTCCAAGCCCCACACCCAGCTAGAGACCTTGACGCTCATCGCCCCTCACTCCCCTTCTCCGCAAGGAAATCGCGCAGGCGAGTGTCGAGAGAGGTCAGGGAATCAGTGCATGCGTCACGGTCACCGATGATGAGCGCCGTGCGCGCTTTCGTCAGCGCGGCGATGCACTGACCATACGCAACGCCGCGCGCCTCTCGGTCAGCGGCATACTCTCGCGTGGCCTGGGCAAGCATGCGACGCACGCTCTCCAGACTCTCCCCCAGGTTCGTCCCCTCAACGCCCAAGGCATCAACCAGATCCATGAGGTCCTCATCCGCATGCCGCAGCAACGTATCTACCGGCCTGGAGAGTCTCAGCTTCATCGCCCGGCCCTCCCAAGACCAGGAATCGGGACATCTCGCGCCTGCCCAATCGAATCAGACAACTCGACACCTGACGCACGTGCGTACTCGGCAAGATCCACGATGCGAAAGAATCGACGCGCGCCCGCCCCATACTGGATCGAGGGAATCTCACCCTGCTTAGCAAGACGCATCAGCCGCGCATAGGTCATCCCTGGAAGCAACGCCGCCGCCTCCTTGGCGGTGAGCGTTTGCGACTCGTGCGAAAGATTTTCTTTCATGCGTCAAGACTATGACATATTTCAGATGTGGGCAAGCTCTTACACTTGCAATTTTGTCTTTCATCTGTGACACTTATTGCATGCTTGATCATTCGACAGTTGGTGCCGCTGCGCAGCTCACTTTCAATGGAGCTGTGAGCCTCACTCTTTCGCAGTACTTCATGGCACACGGACTCTCTAGAGCGAGCGTCGGCACCCTCCTCGGAACCTTGCCGCAATCGGTCTCAAACCGCCTCTACGACAAGGCGAAGTGGAGCGCGGAAGAACTAGCACTACTTGCAACCCACTTTGGCATCCCTGTCGATGCCCTCATGCCCACCCCGGACGGGTCGGGCGGTTGGGTGCCCGCGCCATACGTGCCCGCCGGGACCGCTCAGATACGACGAGACCCGGCCCCTTACGGGACCGGGTCTGTGGTGGTAGCGGGGACAGGATTTGAACCTGCGACCTCCGGGTTATGAGCCCGGCGAGCTACCGAACTGCTCCACCCCGCGTCGGCTTTAGATACTTTAGAGCATCCAACGGGAGGACACAAACCGAACGCGGTGATGTACGTCCTAGCTACGGGACGCTGTCAGGAGCAGTCGAACCGAAGCTCTACTGCGGGGCCGACGCGGAATCATCCGGAGTCCCGGGCACGACGGGCGCTCCACTCGGAGGCGCAAGGGTGGGACTCGAAGTCTGCACCGGCATCCCTTGGGGCGACGCGGGCTGGGTTGGCGACACCTGCATCGGAGCTCCCTGAGGGGGTGCAGGCTGATTCGTCGACACCTGCATCGGAGCTCCCTGAGGGGGTGCAGGCTGATTCGTCGGCACCTGCATCGGAGCTCCCTGCGGCGACACAGTCTGCGCCGGTGCTGCCGCGTGAGGGTAATAGCCGACCGGAGCACCGAAGGGGGCACCGACGGGGGTGGAAGCAGAGGGACGCCGGTCGGGCACAGCAAGGACAATGGCAATGATGACAATCGAGCGCACGATCAGCCAGATCAGAACCATACGCACAACGAGCAAGGAGGCATACCAAACATCACCAAAGACCGACGGATGGAGCGTCGGAGGCATAAATAGCCAGTACCAGCGCCCGCCTTCCAGGACGGCGAGCACCGGGTCAATGAGCAGGAAGGACACGAGAACGACGCCGACCAGAGCGTAGCGCACTGCGTTGCTTCGTTTTTGGAGCGCGACAGCGGACAGCACGATCGCCACGATGTACATAATGACTGACTCATAGAACCAGACGCTCGTAAAACGCTCGAAGAAGATGCTCAAGTCGTCGAAGAAATAGGGAATGAATTGGTTAACGAGCGCGATTACCGAAAGGATTAGCTCAAGCCTCAGGCAGACCCGCACGCGCGTGGAGAGCGGTGGACGCTTCGGACTCGGCGCAGCCGCGTAGGGGCCCGGCTGTCCCCAGGCTTGCGGTGCGGGCATCGGTTGAGCGCCACCCTGGTACGGGCCCCCCTGAGCAGCACCGGAGAATTGACCGGGAGCAGTGAAAACCCCACGTGCACCGCCGGGAGGGTTGGGCAGGGGGTTCGGGATTTGAGAATTGCTCACTGTCAGGTTCCTTCCACGTGTGTTGGTGGCGCGTGAGCACGCATGATCTTCATCATATCGGCAGCGCGCTACCGACATGACGAAACACACGGAGGGGCTTTCCCGATCGTGCACAAACACCACCGCACATGGGACGCGCCCGGCCCACCTCACAACGTGATCGGCAGGGCCGGGCGCGCAACGGGCGCAGAGCGCCTATGAGCCGCTTTGTGCTCCGCTCGTGGCGGATGCGCTCGGGCTCGGAGTGGGCGTCGGCGTACCTGAGTTCGGGGTCGCCGACGAGGATGTACCGAGCGCCGCCTGCGCGGCCTCCGCACGAGTCAGGGCATCGTGCAGACGCGTCTGAGCCTCGCCGTATGCCGTCCAGTCGCCCTTGCTCATCGCGGCATCCGCGTCACGCATGGCCTGCGCAGCGTCGCTAACGGCCTGGGACAGCTGGGTGCTCGCATCTGATGAGCTCGCACCCGACTGCGAGGTGTCCCCCGACGGTGGAGTCGTCGTACCGGGAGAGGTTGACGAGCCTGAATCGTCCGAGACAAGCTGGCGCAGCGACTCCTCGAGGGTCGGCGCGAATCCGACCTTGTCACCGAAGGCGGTGAGCACCGAGCGAAGCACGGGGTATGACGCCGACCCGGTGCCCTGCACGTAGACGGGCTGCACGTAGAGCAGACCGCCGCCGACCGGCAGGGTCAGGAGGTTGCCTCGGATGACCGTCGAATCGGCCTGGTTGAGCAGGTTGAGCTGGGTGGCGATCTTCTCGTCAGAGTCGTACTTGTTTTGGACCTGGCCGGGTCCGGGCACGGTCGTCGACGAGGGCAGCGCGAGCAAGCGGAGCTTGCCGTATCCCTCACGCACCTGGCCCGGCGTATTTCCCGTCTCCGAGTCCACCGCGAGGAAGCCCGCCATGGCCTCGCGACGTCCCTCGCCGCCGCCACCGGGGACGAAGACGGAGGTCAGTGAGAACTCGGCGCTATCCTGGCCAGGCATCTGCATGGTCAGGTAGTACGGGGGCTGCAGGGCGGTCGGTGCGGGCAGCGGGTTGCCTGCCGCGTCCATGCGCGGGCTCGTGTCGGTGGACGAAGCCGCGCCGTAGGTGGAGGTCTCCTCGGCCAGACGCCAGCGGTCACCGCCGGAGTAGAAGCCAGCCGCGTCGGTGACGTGGTAAGTGGCCAGCAGGTTGCGCTGCACCTTGAACATGTCCTCGGGGTAGCGCAGGTGGCTCATGAGGTCGCCGGAGATAGCGGACATGGGCTCGACGCTGCCGGGGTAGATCTTCTCCCACGTGCGCAGGATCGGATCCTGATCGTCCCAGCGGAACAGGCGCACTGACCCGTCGTAGGCGTCGACGACGGCCTTGACGGAGTTGCGCATGTAGTTGATCTTGTTCGCCTGCACGTACTGGCCCATCTGCGTGGACTGCGAGTCGACCGTCGCGTCCGAGAGCGACTCGTGCTGGGCGTAGGGATAGTTGTTCGTGGTCGTGTACGCGTCGACGACCCACACGAGTCGCTTGGGGGTCGAGGCGTCCCCGTCCATGTCGACAACCGCCGGGTAGGCGGACTGCTCGAGCGTCAGGTAGGGCGCGACCTTGGACACGCGCAGCAGAGGGTCGCGGTCATACAGGATTTGCGAGGCCTCGTTCGTCTGAGAGGAGAAGAAGAGGTCCGTGGAACCGAACTTGATCGCGTACAGGAGCTTGTTCCACACGTTGCCCACAGACGGGCCACCGTTGCCGGTGAACGTCGTGGAAACCTGGCCACCCACCGCGGTGTCATCCGGGTAGTCGAGCTCCTGCGGGTCGGCGCCTTCGGGAGCTCCGACGATGGAGTAGTCGGGCGAACCGGGGCTGAAGTAGACGCGTTCCTCGTAGTCACCCATTTCACCGACCGAGGGCACGGACTGCTCCCAGTAGGACGGCAGGCCGTCACTGGTCAGCTGGTTGCCGTAGGCGGCGACAGCGCCGTAGCCGTGCGTGTAGACGGTGTGCTGGTTGACCCAGGTCTGCTGCTCGGCGGACAGGCCCGAGAGGTTGAGCTCGCGCACGGAGATCACCGTGTCGCGCCGTTCCCCGCCCACGTTGTAGCGATCGACCTTCATGCCGGAGTTGAAGCCGTAGTAGAGGCGCGACTGCTGGAGCTGCTGGACGGTCTTCGTGATGACCTTGGGGTCCAAGAGACGCACCTGGGAGGTCAGTGCGTCGTTGTCGAACTGACCGGCAGAGGCCGTCGTCGCCGCATCGTAGTTCGTCTGGTAGTCGACGTTATCGAGCCCGTATGCGGCCAGCGTCGCATCAATGTTTCGCTGAATGTAGGGCGACTCAAGGGTGCGCTGATTGGGGCGCACGCGGAATTGCTCGACGAGGGCCGGGTAGGCGCCAGCCAGAACGAGGGCGGCGACGACGGTGACCGCCACGCCGGTGACCGGCAGGCGCCACGTGCCCTTGAAGGCCGCGACGACGAAGAGGACCGCGACGAGGCCGGAGATGACCGCCAGAATCGAGTGCGCCGGCAGCGTCGCGTTGATATCGGAGTACATGGCGCCGTGAATGGAGCCGGAATCCGAAGTGAGCAGCTCGTAGCGGCCCAGCCAGTAGTTCACGCCGATAAACAGGGACAGGCAGGCCGCCATCATGCCGGTCTGCAAGCGCGCCTGCTTGGAGGCGTGAGGACGCGGGGCGAGGCGAATCGTCCCGTACAGGTAGGACACGATGATTGCTGCGACCAGGCCGATGCTGGTGACCGTCATGAGGAAGGAGACGAGCACCTTAAGTGCGGGCAGGACGAACACAAAGAAGGAGATGTCCAGCCCGAACTGGGGGTCAACCTGCCCGAAGGAGGAACGGTTGAGGAACTGCAGGAGTGTGCGCCATTCGGTGGCCAGGCGCGCGCCGTTGGAGAAGCCAAAGAAGAGAGCGACGCCCCAGAACGCGAGGCGACGCATAGGTTCGAGTGCCTCTTGGTAGCCGCGCAGGGCAGCCGAGGCCTCGCCGCGGGTAGAGGACGCACGATGCCGGTAGGCGAAGGACATCGAGAAGAAGATCAGGGCCGTCGCCACGACGAAGCCAACGACAAATAGGCCGATGTGCGCTCCCCACTGGGTGAGGATGACGCGTGTGGCGCTCATCTGACGGAACCACAGGATCTCGGTCCACACGATGGATGCCGCGTAGATGATGGCTCCGATGATCGCCAGCGCCACGATCGTGATACCAGCGGGACCCGGCTTGCGGACGGTCAGCTGCCTGGGCGCACGATCAGGGTCTCGCGGAGCGCGCGCTCCGCCCGGGGGAAAGACTGAAAAATCGAAGCTCACGGCATTCCTCTCTGTCAAACCGATAGCTTCAATCCAGTGTAGCGGCGCACAGAGGTAACTTCGCCTCGGTCTTATTCGCTCTCCGTGAGATTATGGGAGGCATGACTGTTGAGATGATGCCGAGTGCGCGCGAGATCGCGCTGGCCAACGTGGTTGTCGATATCGAGAAGGGCGCTGCCCGGGTGGGCTGGGACCACGCGCCTTCCATCTATGCGCTGGTTCCCACGGCGACGCTGTTGGCTGACCCGAATCTGCCCGCCGACATCGCCGCACAGCTGCGCTCTGGCTGGGATGGCAGCGATGATCACCTGAGCGCCATCATCCAGGAGGACCTGGCCGACGACGACATCGAGCAGGTCCTGGCGCACCTGGCGTGGCCCGAGACGGTGCCCGGTGCGGCGATCACGGTCGAGCGCATCGTCGTCCCCCCGGAGGTTGAGGACGAGGCCCCCGAGGACCCCGAGGAAGCCCTCGCATTCGTGGCCAACCACCCGCTGCGCACCGACGTGCGCCTGGCGGTGGGCGTCATGCGCACCGGCGAGTCCTGGTGTGCGCTGCGCACCCGCGCCTTCGACTCCGATGACAAGGTCGGGCAGGGCTCGAACCTCGTTCCCGCCTTGGTTGACGCCCTGCGCGCGTCCCTCGAGCCGGTGACGGACGAGCAAGCCTGAGAATCACGAGGAGGCCCCGGCCTCGTCCCGGACCAGAAGGACGAGGCCGGGGCCCTCTCGTACCCTACCGGCCGAAGGCGGTGGGTGGGCTAACAAGCGCTACTGGCAGGTCGGCAAGCTATCCCCGGTGCCGTCGGCGATCGAGTGAACGGCGGAGACTGCCTGGTCGAGGGTGGACACCGAGACGACGTGCATGCCGTCGGGGACGTGCCCAACGACTTCGTCGCAGTTGGTGGAAGGGGCGAGGAACCACTGGGCTCCGTCGCGGTGTGCACCCCACAGCTTCTGCTGGATCCCTCCAATGGCGCCGACCTGGCCGTCATAGGACATGGTTCCGGTGCCCGCGATCGAATTGCCGCCGGTCATATCTCCGGGGGTGAGGCGATCGATGATGCCGAGCGAGAACATCATGCCGGCGCTCGGGCCTCCCACACCCTCGATGTTGACGCTGATGGTGACAGGCAGGGAAGGATCGACGGAGAGGTAGATACCCAGCTTCGAGCCGCTTTCCGTCGCCGATGCTGCCACGGAGTCGAAGGAGAGATCCTGGGTCTCACCGTTCCTCTCGACCGTCAGCGTCATCGTCGATCCCGCGGGAACCGTGCGCATGATCGAGAAAGGCGTGACCGCGTCCGCGACCTCGTGGCGGGTGCCGTCCGGAGTGGTGATGGCACGCAAGATATCGCCCTGCTCGACGATCCCCTCGGCGTTCGAGCCCTCCACCGCCCCCTCGATAGTGACAGTCGCGGGAACGTTCCATCCGAGGTACTCGAGGGCTGCGACCTGGGACGTCGTCTGCGAGTTACGCATCATGGCCAGCTGAGCGTCGCTCACCTGCTGGCGTGTGGTTCCTTCGGGATACACCGACTCGTAGTCCATGATCTTGCTGTGAGGGTCGAGGTAGGCGGCGATGAGCTGAGCGAAATTCAGGCGGGAGTCCGGACTGCCCGACTCGGAGACCGTCACCATGCGCAGCTGACCCTGCCCGGGCTTCGCGGGATCGAGATACGAAGCGGACTCGGGTTCATCTTGCTCGACCGGTTCTCCCGTCGTCGGGTCAGTCCCGTCGATCTCGAGGATCGGAACACCCTTGTCGGACCCCAACACATTGAAGGTCGGGCCGGGGCTATTGACCACGAAGGGAACGGGGATCACAAAAAGGATCACGACCATCGCGAGGGCAGCCAGGATGGCTGTGAGGATACGCCAGCTAACGATTGGTGCACGTTTCGTTGGAGCCTGCTCGAAGGGCAAGAAACTATCGGCTGACGAGGTCATGTGCGTGTCACTCACCGTGTCATTGTGTCCCACGCACGGCGCGGTTGCACGCGCGCCGGGCCCAACGCGTTCAGCTCTCAGCGTTTTCGCAGGGATTTGCCAGCTGAGTCGCACGAGCGCTCGCTAGGCTGAGCTCATGAACGAGAACGAGTCCGGCACCCCCTTTGAGGATTTCCTGCGCTCCATGTTGGGCGACGAGGCCGCGGCCGAGGCCGCTCGCGCGCTACAGGCGCAGGGCTTTGACCCCGCGAACCTGCCCGCGGAGTTTTCCGATCCTGCGCGCATGCGCGCCGCGATGGGCCAGTTCCAGTTCCTCATGAACACGACGGCCGGCCCGGTCAATTGGCGCCTGGTGGAGGACGGCGCGAAGCAGGCCGCGTACGCCAGCGGCGACCCTGCCCCCACGGCCACCGAGGCAGAGGCTGCACGTCAGGCGATGACGGTCGCGGACCTGTGGCTCGACGCGGTCACGGATTTCGCCTCGGGCCCGGTGACGCGCAATGTGTGGAGCAGGGTGTCGTGGGTCGAAAACACGATCCCCACCTGGAAGCGCATCTGCGAGCCAATTGCCCTGAACGTGTCGCGCGCGCTGTCTGCAGCGCTGTCTGAGCAGTTCGGGCAGGGCGGCCTCGACGATTCCGCTTCGCTTCCCGACGGCATGGCGGCGATGCTCGGCAAGACTCAGGAGATGATGCCGCGCCTGTCGGCGATGATGTTCTCCGCTCAGATTTCACGCGTCCTGGCTGCTCTGGCGGGCGAATCTTTCGGCACGTTTGACACGGGCATTCCCCTGTCGGATACCTCGCACGCGGCTCTTCTCCCCCACAACATCGCCCAGTTCTCCGAGGGGCTCGACGTCCCCTTCGACGAGGTGCGCCAGTTCCTCGCCGTACGCGAGGCTGCACACCGGCGCCTCTTCGCGTCCGTGGCGTGGCTCGAGGGCGACCTTGTGCGCGCTGTCGAGCGCTACGCCTCTCAGATCGCGATCGACACAGAGGCGATAACCGAGGCTGCCCGATCAGTTGACCCCTCGGATCCGCAGTCCGTGGAATCGGCGCTCAGCGGCGGCGTGTTTGCGCTATCGACCACGCCGGACCAGCGCCGTGCCCTGACGCGCCTGGAGACAATGCTCGCCCTCATTGAGGGCTGGGTCGAGGTCGTCACGGCCCAGGCCACCCTGCCCTACCTGCCCCACGCGGATGCGCTGCGCGAAATGATGCGCCGTCGGCGCGCCTCGGGCGGTCCCGCCGAAGAGATCCTGGGGACTCTCATGGGACTGAAGATGCGCCCGCGTCAGGCTCGCGGCGCAGCGTCCATCTTCACCCTGGTGGAGGCAGACGGCGGTCGCGAGGCCCGCGAAGCCCTGTGGTCGCATCCGGACATGGTGCCCACGGAGACTGAGCTGGCCACGCCCGACACGTTCCTGACCCTGCGCCGTGCGGCTGCGGAGGAGGACGCGGATATCGACGCTGCGCTGACCTCTCTTCTCGACGGGACGCTCGGTTGGGCGGACGGACTGCAGCCCGGGGACGAGGCCTCGGCCGGTTCGGATGAGTCCTCATCGGACGCGGGGGAAGCGGACGATCCGGACGAGACGAACTGAGACGTTCTAAAGAGATCTGACAAGTTTTCCACAGATTTTCCAAACGCCCACACACGATGGCCATTGAGGTTCATCATGGCTCCATCAGGTACAAACTGAAGGAGACTAACATGAACCTGGCACACAATACGGCGATCCTCTGGCGCGGCCCGGGCAGCGTCCAGGTCGGCGGCGACCGCAGCCGACACGTCCTGCTCGACAACCTGCACGCGGGCGACCAGATCTGGCTCAGCAATCAGGCGCACCCCGCCCACGAGCGTGAGGAGACCCAGGCCTCGCCGGAGCTTCTCGCGGCCCTCACCCAGGCGCGCCTGACGGATTGTAGCGAGGCACTCCCCCACCTGGCACTCGGCATCGTCGGGGCGGTGCCCGCGACCCTCCTTGCCCTCCACAGCCTCGTCGACACGTTCTCACTGTCGCTATCGATCGAGACCCACACCCTGGTCGACGAGGATTGGGACCGCGTATTCGGAGGCCACTACACGGGCACACCGCGCCATCGGGCAGTACGCCGCACCCTGCGCGATCTCATCCCACTCTCGCAGCTCTACGCACAAGGAACACCCGAGCTTTCGATTGTTTCCGCGGACAGGGTCGTCGACCCAGGTATCCCCTTCGGGCTGACCGCGCACGATGCTGCGCACCTCATCGTCACGCGCGGCGAACACTCCTACGAAGTGGGTCCGTTCGTCATCCCGGGCGTCACCCCCTGCTACCAGTGCTCGCAGCACGCACACGCTGCAGCGGACCCGTTCCACCTGGCACACCTGCGCGAGCTGGAAAGCTGGCCGCTCGCGCCACTGGCTCTGCTCGCTCACTTTGCGGCCGCTCAACGCATCGGCCAACTGGTCATGGACTTCGCCTCGGGAACGCTCACCGAATCGCAGTGCGCGCAGGTCGCGACGATTGGCGAGGACGGGTTGGTGCGCGTCGAAGAGGTGGAGCCCGCAACCGACTGCGTGTGCGGCATCGACGGGCTCGCTTCCTCGCTCACGCCCCTTCGTCGACGATGACTTCTTCACCGCGCACAAGTGCGAGAACGGGGGCGGCGAAGCGCTGCACCTTCACGTCTCCGATGCCGCGAATGATGCGCAGCTGCGTCGTGTTCTTTGGCATGGCCTGCGCGATGTCGCGCAGCGTCTGATCCGTGAAGACCGCGAAGGGAGGCACCCCCGCCTGGCGTGACACCTCGAGGCGCCAGGCCTTCAGGCGCCCAAACAGCTCGATCGCCTGGGGTGAGGCCTCCTCTTCGAAGGCCTGGTTGAGGGCACGCGTGGAGGCACGAGCCCTCTTCTTGGGGGCGCCCACACGCGCCTCCTCGGGCCAGATACCGTCGAGCAGGTGACTACGCTTGCGCTTGCCGCGCCCATCGGCCCCCCGCGAGCGCGCCCACGACACGGTCAGCAGGTCGCGCGCACGCGTGATCGCCACGTACAGCAGGCGACGTTCCTCCTCGCGCGCCGCGGCTGTCTTTGCGTAGGAGATCGGCAGGAGACCCTCGGCGACGCCAACGAGGAAAACGGCGTCCCACTCGAGGCCCTTGGCCGCATGGATGGTGGCCAGCTCGACTCCTGCCTTGTCTGGTTCGACCTGATAGGCGACGCGCTCGTCGAGTTCGGCGACGAAGGCTGGCAGCGTCTGCGCCTGACTGTCGTCCGCCCAGCCGACGATCGCGTTCATGTTCGACCAGCGCTCGGAACCCGCCTGACCGGAGGGGGCCTCGGGCGCCCAGCCGACGCCCGACAGGACGTCGCGCACGATCTCGCCCACGCTCCCCGTGTCGGTTGCTGCCGCCGCCGCGGCACGCAGACGCGAGATGGCGGTGCGCACGTCGTCGCGCGCAAAGAAGGGCTTGCCTCCTGCGACGGCCACGGGGATTCCGCGCGCCCCCAGGGCCTCTTCGAAAGCCTGGGACTGGCCGTTGGTGCGCATGAGGACGGCAATCGAATGGGGCGCCATCCCCGCGTCGATGAGGTCGGCGATCGAGGCCGCAACACCCTCCGCCTCTGCCCGATCATCGTCGTAGGTCCGATAGGTGACCTGGGCGCCGCCCTCGCGCTGGCTCGACAGGCGCACCGTACCCTCGCGCTGGGACGAGTGAGCCAGGACGTCGTTCGCCAAGCTCACGATCTGCGGAGTCGAACGGTAGTCGCGGGTCAGCTCCACGATGCGAGCACCCGGATGCTTGCGTCCAAAACCCGTCAGGTAATCCGGGGACGCCCCCGTGAAGGAATAAATGGTCTGAGCGACATCGCCGACGACGCACACATCGTGGCGACCGCCCAGCCACAGGTCGAGCAGACGGGCCTGGAGGAGGTTGACATCCTGGAACTCGTCAACCACGAAGGAACGGTATTGCTTGCGCACGATGGAGGCGACGTCCGCGCGCTCCTGCAGCATGCCGCACAGGTAGATGAGGATGTCCTCAAAGTCGATGACACCGCGCTCGTTCTTCGCATCCTCATACACGTCAAGGAGACGCGCCATGTCGCCCGCGTCCAGCCCGGCGGGCACGTCACGCCGCAGGCGAGCCACACGCGACGCGTAGTGCGCGGCGTCGACCATCGACACCTTCGCCCATTCGACCTCGGCCGCGATATCGCGAACGTTCGTGCGGTCGATCGTGATCCCAAGGCGCGCAGCGGAAGCCGCGACGAGGGATGCCTTATGCGGGATGACGTCGGGCAGCGGCCCGCCCACGACGGTGGGCCAGAAGTGGCGCAGCTGGCGCAGCGCCGCGGAGTGGAAGGTGCGCGCCTGAGCCTTTGGAACACCCAGCTGGGCCAGGCGGTGGCGCATTTCGAAGGCCGCGCGCTGCGTGAAGGTCACGGCCAAGACGTTCGATGGATCGAAGGCACCGACGGCCGCCCCGTAGGCAATGCGGTACGTAATCGCGCGAGTTTTGCCGGTGCCCGCACCGGCCAGAACGGCGAGCGGCCCGGCCACCTGCGTGGCGACGGCGCGCTGATCAGGATCCAGGGCGTTCAGCAGTTCCTCGGGGTTCATGGCCCCCATTCTTTCATCGCCCACGCTCACTTGCGTCCCGCACCCTCGGGCCCGCTCGGCAGGTCGGCGCCATACCATTCCCGAAGGAGCGCGTAAGCGATCGAGGCGCGACCGGGCGCGCTGATCTCACCGGATTCGAGCGCGCGCGTCAGCTCCTCGCGACTGTAGAAGCGCGCCCACTCGATTTCCACGCCGTCCGCCTGCGGAGTCGGGTGCTCCTCGAGGGTTCGCGCACGATATCCCATCATCTGCGAACGCCCGAAAGGCCAGGGTTGCGTCGCAACGTACGTGGGCGTCTCGATATCGACGCCAACCTCCTCGGCAACCTCACGCGCAACCGTCACATCCGGGGACTCCCCGGCCTCGACATAGCCGGCGATGATCGAGACGAAACCGGGCTGCCACAGCGCGTTATGCGCGAGGAGCACGCGCCCATCGTGGTCCTGGACCAGGACGATGATCGCGGGATCCTGGCGCGGATACTCCAGGCGGTCGCACGTCTCACATCGCGCGGCCCACCCGCCGGACACAAGCTGCACCTGCGCCCCACAGCGCGGGCAGTAGCGATAATTTGCGTGCCACCCCGCCAGAGCGAGCGCGGTCAGCGCCAGGGCAGCATCATCTCCGTCGAGGCACCACCCAACCGCACGCAGGTGCTCCCAGTGACCTCGGACCTCGTCCCGGCTGGTCTCGATCGCGACGACACTGCGTCCACCCGCCACACCGATGAACGAGGCAGTGGCCCCCTCGAGGCCGCGCGCAGCCTCATCCCCACGCAGGCGCCGCAGGACCGGGGTATCCGTGCGACGCGCCCCGGCCTCGTCGAGGAGGACGAAACCGGCAGCGTCAACGACGATAACGTCGGCCTCACCGGCGCGCACGAGGGCGGCGGGAGCCACGGAATCGCGCAGCGCGACCGCCGGATCAACGTGACCGCGAACGAGAGGTAGATCAAGACTCATAACTCCACGGTAACGCGGTGGGCTACCCTAGGCACTATGACTGATACTCCCCTGCGCGCCGATGGGCGCACCCCGTCCCAGCTCCGTCCCGTCTCCATTACCCGCGGCTGGTCGGGTACCGGCGAGGGCTCTGCCCTCATCGAGTTCGGCAACACCCGTGTCCTGTGTGTCGCCTCTTTCACTGAGGGCGTGCCGCGTTGGAAGCGCGACTCCGGCGAGGGCTGGGTGACCGGCGAGTACTCGATGCTCCCGCGCGCGACCGAGCAGCGCTCCTCCCGCGAATCTGTCAAGGGCAAGGTGGGCGGACGCACCCAGGAGATTTCACGCCTCATCGGACGTTCCCTGCGCGGCATCGTGGACGTGGCCGCTCTCGGGGAGAACACCATCGTCCTGGACTGTGACGTCCTGCGCGCCGACGGCGGCACGCGTACTGCGGCCATCACCGGCGCCTACGTGGCCCTGGCCGACGCGGTGTCCTGGGCGAAGGACCAGGGCATGCTCAAGCCCTCCGCGAAGGTCCTCACCGACTCGATCTCCGCGATCTCCGTGGGTGTCATCGACGGCACCCCGATGCTGGACCTTCCCTATGTTGAGGACGTGCGCGCACAGACCGACATGAACGTCGTACAGACCGGCGACGGCCGCTTCATCGAGGTGCAGGGCACCGCCGAGCATGCCCCCTTTAACCGCGATGAGCTGAACGAGCTCCTCGACCTGGCGACCCTGGGCAATGCCGAGCTCGCCCGCGCGCAGAGGCTCGCGCTCGAGGCGCCCCTCATGGAGCGCGTCGAGGTGCGCCCGTGAGCGCGCGCCTGGTCTTCGCGACCTCCAACGCTCACAAGGTGCGCGAACTCGAGGCCATCCTGGCCCCCGCGTGGGAAGGCTTCGAGACAGGCTGCGTGGCTCGCATGAGCGATTTCGACGTGGCTTCCCCGGTTGAGGACGGAGTGACCTTCGAAGAAAATTCGCTGATCAAGGCCCGCGCCCTGGCTCGCGCCACCGGCCTGGCGGCCATCGCCGACGACTCCGGAATCACCGTGGACGTGCTGGGTGGAGCACCCGGCATCTTCTCCGCGCGCTGGTCCGGATCCCACGGGAACGACGAAGCGAACCTGCATCTTCTGCTTGATCAGCTCTCCGATGTGCCCGACCGCCACCGCGGCGCCGCCTTCGTGTCGGCGGCCGTCCTCGTCACCCCCGATGGCCGCGAATTCGTCAAGCGCGGCGAGGTACGCGGTACCCTGACGCGCACCCCGCGCGGCGAAGGCGGATTTGGCTACGACCCAATCTTCGTCCCCGAGGGCTTCGAGGTCACGACCGCGCAGATGAGCGCCGAGCAGAAGAACGCGATCAGCCACCGCGGCATCGCCTTCCGGGCGCTCATGCCCCACATCGTGGAGTATCTGCGCGGCTGACACGCAGCGCAGACACAATCGTGCCGGGCACCCGAGGGTGTCCGGCACTTGTGTGATGCGCCCGCAGGCGCGCCATCAACGGGCGACGAGGTTACCGAAGATGGGGCGGTCCATCGAGAACTGCAGGGGATTGGTCTCTTGACGCACCCTGAAGTGATGGGCGAAGCGACGAAGGATATCTGCGACAAAACGAGACATGGTGTGCTCCTCTTTGAGTACCGTGCGATGGATCTGTCACCGCGTCGTACTGATATAGTGCGCCTAAAATCGCGCGTTTTCCATCGACATTTTCTAATTTTTCTGTGAAGTGCAACTTACAGACTTTCCCTTGATAACACTTGAGAAAGTCTTGACCATGAAACGCTGATCGTCTTAATTAATCCGCCGGTGGATACAGCCTGTTGGAGACGCTCCCGTGGACACAGTGAGGGGGCAGGCCCTGGGCCCACCCCCTCACTACCCCCAATTCAACGTCGAGTCAGCGGGCGCGCGCCAGTCGCACACGGCGCGGCAGGTAGCGGCGCACATCGAAGAAGCGAACGACCTGCATGATGCGGCGCGCGAGGCGGTCGCGCACACGCCAGATCATGGTGCAGCCGACGCCAATGAAGATGGCGTTCGTCAGGAAGGAGGGCCATGCGCCGGTCGAGGCGCAGGCGATCGCCAGCAGGACGCAGCTGGAGACATTCAGGGAGTGGTAGCGCAGCGAGTCAGGGGCGAAGCGCTTGGAGGAGACCAGGTAATAGGCGGCGATGGAGGCGGCCGCGCCAACCCATCCGAGGATCGTGATTGCGAGAGAGAAGATCGTCATGACTCATATGATGCACCTTCCGCTAGTCAAGCACAATTGAATGGTTCTATAGTTATCTTACAGTTTCACTTAACAAAGGAGTTCGCGTGGACATCGACCCTCGCCGCCTGCCTTTCCTGCTATCCGTCGCACGTGAGGGCGGCATCGTTGCCGCCGCAGACATCCTCATGGTCTCGCCCTCAGCAGTATCCCAGCAGATCCAAAAACTCGAGGAAGAAGTCGGCCTCAAGCTCGTTGAGCGCACCACCTCGGGAGCCATCCTTACCCCCGCTGGCACCATCGTCGCCGAGGCCGGGGAACGCATCAACGCAGACATCGCCGAAGCCCTCAAGGCCCTGCGCCCCCTGACGGGACAGGTCACGGGAACGGTCACTATCGGCGCTTTCCTGACGATCTGCCGCTCCACCCTGATTCCCGCACTCCCCGACCTCGTCGAGGCTCTCCCGGGCGTCGACCTGCGCATTGAGGAAACCGAAGAGACCCCCGGCATGGCGGCGCTACGCACCGGCCACTACGACATCCTCGTCATCGAACGAGACGAGGACCCGGGCCTACCCCCGCGCGGATACACGGATATTCCATTCCTCGACGAACCCTGGGTGCTCGTCACCCCCGACTCCGCTCCCCCGATCGGGTCAATCGAAGACCTGGCCGACCTGACATGGCTACGCGTCAATCCCGGGACCAGCGGCGATCACGTCATGCGCCGTATCACCAAGGCATTCCCAGATACACGCTGGGCCCCCCACCTGTACACGACCTACGAGGCGGCCCGCTCCCTCGTGCGAGCACGCACGGGCTCGACGATCCTTCCGGCGATGGCACTGGCGGGAGCACATACGGAGGGCATGCGCATCACGCCCCTCCCGTCACTGGGTACTCGCAAGATCCTGCTGCGGCACAAGAATCACGGCTGGTCGAAGGCCGCAGGCCCCGCGCGCGTCGCCGCCTATCTGGCCGAGTGGAAGCGCCACAACGCCACCTACTCGACGCCCTCGGACTGACACGTTCGCACAGGCCTCGCCCCGCCGATCGACGGGGCGAGGGACTGCTCAGAGGCTGACCTCCATGCCGGAAACCGCGAATTCGAGAGGCCCGCTCCACGCCTGACGAATCTCCGAAGAGACCTGCTCACGGGGCGTCCACGGCTGAATATGGGTGGCGATCATGCGCCCGACCCCAGCCCTCGTCGCGAGAGTCCCCGCGCGCACACCGTCCATATGCATGTCGGGCTCGGTGGCTTCAGAGGTAAAGCCAACCTCACTCAGGAGGACGTCGACACCGGATGCCCCCTCGACGATCGTGTCGCACAGATCGGTATCGCCCGTATAGAACAGGGACACACGGCGGGAGGGATCATCCTCGGAAGGCCCCTCAATACGCAGGCCAAAAGCCTCAACCGGGTGCAGGGCGCGGAACGGACGAATCGTCATCGGGCCAACCTGGTAGGACTCCCCCACCTGCAGGTGAGTGAAAGCGAATTCAGCCTCGTAGCACTCATCCTGCGCGGCGCCCTCGATCTGACGGACACGATGCATCGTCTCCGCGGGCCCAAACAGGGACACGGGCCGCAGGGCGCAGGAGCCGGGACCCCACTTGCGGTACACCTGCAGCGAAATGATGTCACCCATATGGTCGGCATGGCAGTGCGACAGGGCCAACGCATCCAGGTCACACGGACACAGGTGCGTCCACAGCGCCCCAAAAGAACCAGGTCCCAGGTCACACACGAGCGAAAACACGCGTTCCCCGCCCGATTGCGGGTCGATGCCGCGCGCTTGAATGAGGTAGGAGGATGCGGGGGACTCGGGCCCCGACATCGAGCCTGTCGCACCGATGACGGTCAGCTTCACGCGACACCACCGCCGGTGCTCACGCGCACAACGGATCCCACCTCGGGGCCGAGGAATCGCCTGGCCAAGCGCGGGAAAGCGTCGGATGCACCCGTCGCCAGGAATTGATGCTGCGGCCCCTGCCCGGCAGGCCATGGGTCATGCAAGAGCCCCCGGTCCACCAGCTCGTTGTAGGTCACGTTCGCTGTCGCCTCCGAGGAGGTGACCAGGGTGACGCCCTCGCCCATGACGCGCCCGATCACGCCGGTGAGAAGCGGGTAGTGCGTACAGCCCAGGATCAGCGTATCCACGCCCGCTTCCTTCAGCGGAGTGAGGTACTCGCGCGCCACAGACTCAATTTCTTCGCCCGTGGTCACCCCGGCCTCGACGAAGTCGACGAAAGCCGGGCACGCCTGCTGGCTCACCGTCAGCCCGGGCACGGCCGCGAGCGCACGGAGGTATGCCTCGGACTGGATGGTTGCCTTCGTTCCGATAACGCCAACATGGTGGTTGCGGGTGGCGATGACGCTCTGTCGGGCGGCCGGAGTAATGACCTCGATGACGGGGATGCCGGCATCGATCCAGTAGCGTTCGCGAGCATCCGCGAGGGCAGCTGCCGTCGCTGTATTGCAGGCGATGACGAGGGCCTTCACGCCGCGCGAGGCCAGCTCGTCGAGAGCGGAGAGCGTCAGCGAGCGCACCTGCGCAATAGCGCGAGGACCGTAAGGCGTGTGCTCGGTGTCGCCCAGGTAGATGATCTCTTCATCGGGCAGTTTATCGATGACTGCGCGCGCCACCGTCAGCCCACCTAGGCCCGAGTCGAAAATTCCGATCGGGGCGTTGTTCATGTATCCGACCTTATGCGTTACTGCGAATTATTGACGGCTTCCAGGAGTGAGTCCTGCCACCATGTGATGAGCATATAGATGGCGGCGACAGTTTGCGAACGTTCCCCGGTCGGTTCACTCATCGCCAGTTCTTCGATCCGCTGCGCGTCACTTTCATCGGATAGGTCCAGTTCACCAGCCAAGCCGAGCCGAATGTCATTGAGGGCGCCCAGCCACGACCACACGTCACCGGGCCGTATCACGAGGGTGTCCGTCTCGCCGTGAACGATGTGGTCAAGATCGCTGACGATGGAGCGCAGTCGCACCGACTTCTCACGACGCAGGAGATCCTCGGTGAGGGCACGCATCCGGGCGGCATCGTCCTTGTCCTCGCTCATGGAAGGAAGGAGCATCCGCAACGTTCGTTCTGGCGGAGCTTCCCGACGCTGTTCGGTTTCCGTCAACGCGCTCAGCGTCGACGGAGTCACGCCGAAGTCTCCCGGGTCATCAAGGACAACGAGGACCTCGGTGGCAAGTTGGCGCAGGAGAAGCGCTTCGCCACTACTCATCGACGAAGCAAAGCCGCCGTCTCGAGGAGCGAAACCTTCCATCGTTTAGTCTCTGTCTTCTTCGATGGTGGCGCGCAGCCCGTAGGAATGCATGGCCATGACGTCGGCTTCGATGCGCTCGCGCACTCCCGTGGAGACGGTGGCGCGCCCGCGCGTATGGACGGCCATCATGAGCTCCTCCGCGCGCGCGGCGGAATAGCCGAAATACTGCCGAAAAACGGCACTCACGTAGCTCATGAGATTGACGGGATCGTCCCACACGACGGCACGCCAGCGCGGCACCGCGGTGGGTGCTTCCTGCGCGCGGGACGCTGGTTGGAGGATCGTTGTCATATGTCAACACTACGGGCAATGAACGTGTCTGGGAAGCGAATTCGCACCCCGGTGACACGGTTCTCAGGGTAGGCTCACAGTATGCCTGCATCGACATCTACTTCATTGCTGACTGATATGTACGAGCTCACGATGCTCGACGCCGCCCTCAAGGATGGCACCGCGCATCGTCGCTGCACGTTTGAGCTGTTTGGGCGCCGCCTGCCCGCCACGCGTCGTTTCGGCGTCGTGGCCGGTACCGGTCGCATTCTCGAGGCCCTGGAACGCTTCGAGTTCGACGCCGAGCAGATCGATTGGCTGCGCGACCAGGGGATCATCTCCGAGGAGGCCGCCCAGTTCCTGTCCTCGTGGCGTTTCACCGGAGATATCTGGGGTTACGCCGAGGGCGAGTGCTACTTCTCCGGATCGCCTCTGCTCACCGTTGAGGGCACCTTCGCGGACTGCACGCTCCTGGAGACGCTGCTCCTGTCGATCCTCAACCACGACTGCGCGGTGGCCTCGGCTGCCTCGCGTATGACGATCGCTGCCCACGGCCGCCCCTGCATGGACATGGGTGCACGCCGCGCCCACGAGCGCGCCGCGGTGTCCGCCGCGCGCGCCGCCGTCATCGGTGGCTTCCAGGGCACCTCCGACCTTGAGGCCGCGAAGCGCTACGGGATCCGCTGCATCGGCACGGCCGCCCACGCCTTCACGCTCCTGCACGACACCGAGCGCGATGCCTTCGATTCCCAGGTCGCCAAGCTGGGCGCGGGCACGACCTTGCTCGTGGATACCTACGACATCAGGCAGGGCGTCATCAACGCGGTCGAGGCCGCGCGCGCTGCGGGCGGCGAGCTGGGCGCGGTTCGCCTGGACTCTGGCGATCTGGTCGCTGAGGCCTTCAAGGTGCGCGGACAGCTCGACGCGATGGGCGCGACGACCACCAAGATCACGGTGACCTCCGATCTGGACGAGTACGCGATCGCCGCCCTCGGCGCGGCCCCCGTGGACTCCTACGGCGTGGGCACCAAGCTGGTGACGGGCTCTGGCGTCCCGACGGCCGCCCTGGTCTACAAGGTCGTCCAGCGCGAGGATTCCAACGGCGAGACCGTGCTCGTTGCCAAGAAGGCCGAGTCGAAGTCCACGGTCGGCGGGCGCAAGGTCGCCGGCCGCGTCCTGGGCGAGGACGGCTACGCGACCGAGGAGCTCCTGCTCGTCGGCACGTCCTTCGAAGAAGGCCAGGCACTCCTCGCCGAGCGCGGCGCCCGCCCGCTGCAGGTCCAGCTGGTTCGCGGCGGCCAGATCGACGCCGCTGCATGGGGTTCCGAGGCTCTGTCCCGCGCCCAGGAGCACCACCTGCGTGCCCGCAACGAGCTGCCCTACCAGGCGTGGCGCCTCTCCGAGGGCGAGGCCGCGATCCCCACGCGCTACGAGAAGGTCGACTGACCGCTTCACGCACTGCGGCCAGGCCCCGGCCTCGTCCTTCGCTCAGAGGGACGAGGCCGGGGCCTCGTGATACGTCAGTGTGCGCCGAGTGCGACGCGGCCGCGCGTCAGTGGCGGCCGACGAACCATTCGCGCAGCAGGGCGATGCGCGCCTCAATCTGCTCGGTCGTGGCCTGGGCGACCTCGGGGCCGCCGCAGCGCGAGCGCAGGCGCGAGTGGATGGTCGCGTGGGTTTCGCCGGATCGGCGCGACCACGTGGAGACCAGGTGCTGGAGCTCCTTGCGCTTGGCGGCGCGCAGCTTGTGAGCCGGGATGCCCGCGTTCTCCTCACGCATCTTTTGGGCGGCGCGGCTCTTCTTTTGGGCGGCAACCTGGTCGGCCTGGCGGGCGCGCAGCAGGGTCGTTACCTGGTCGGCGTCCAGCAGGCCGGGAATGCCCAGGTATTCCTGCTCCTCCTCGGATCCGACCTCGGCACCGGCGCCCCATGCGGCGCCGTCGAAGAGGACGCCGTCGAACTCGGCGTCCGCTCCCAAGACCTCGAACTGGGAGAGCAGGTCAGAAGATGCCTTTTCCTCGCGGTTTGCGGCCGCGACGAGGGCATCCTCGGGGTTCCACATGTCGTCTTCGCTGGCTTCCTCGCGCTTGGGGCGATCCAGCGCGTGGTCGCGCTCGATCTCCATGCCGCCGGCGAGGGTCAGGAGGGGCACGACGGAGGGGATGAAGACGGTGGCGGTCTCACCGCGGCGGCGCGCTCGCACGTAGCGACCGATCGCCTGGGCGAAAAACAGGGGCGTGGACGCATTCGTGGCGTAGACGCCCACGGCCAGGCGTGGAACGTCGACACCCTCGGACACCATGCGCACGGCGACCATCCATTTGTCGGTGGAATCCGCGAACTCGGAAATACGGTCGGAAGCATCCGCATCGTCGGAGAGGACAATCGTGGGGGCCTTGCCGGTGATGAGGCGCAGGTGGCGGGCGTAGGCGCGCGCGTGCTCCTGGTTCGATGCGATGACGAGGCCGCCCGCGTCAGGCACGGCGCGGCGCACCTCCTCGAGGCGCAGATCGGCGGCGCGCAGGACGGCGGGGATCCACTCGCCCTTGGGGTCGAGCGCGGTGCGCCACGCCTGCTTCATCATGTCCTTGGTGAGGGGCTCGCCCAGGCGGGCACTGACCTCATCACCCGCGTTGGTACGCCAGGCCATCTGTCCGGAGTAGGACATGAACAGGACGGGGCGCACGACGCCGTCCTTGAGGGCGTCGCCGTAGCCATAGGTGTAGTCCGCGCGCGAACGTCGTATACCCTCCTCGTCTTCCTCGTAGGTGACGAAGGGGATCGGCGAGGTGTCAGATCGGAAGGGCGTGCCCGTCAGGGCCAGGCGGCGCGTCGCGTCCGTGAAGGCCTCGCGCACGCCATCGCCCCACGACAGGGAGTCGCCGGCGTGGTGGATCTCGTCGAGGATGACGAGGGTGCGGTAGGCGCGGGTACGGGCGGCATGGACGGCCGGATTAGAACCGATCTGCGCGTAGGTGACGGCCACACCGTCGAAGTGCGAGCCGGCCACGCCCTGGGAGTTCGTGAAGTCGGGGTCGATGTGGATGCCAAAACGCGCGGCGCTCGAGGCCCACTGCCCCTTGAGGTGCTCGGTGGGGCACACGACGGTCAGCTTGTCGACAACTCCGCGCGCAATCAGCTCAGTTGCAAGGGTCAGGGCGAAAGTCGTCTTACCTGCGCCCGGGGTCGCGACCGCCAGGAAGTCGCGCGGGGACGAGGCCATGTAGCGGTCCAAGGCAGCGGCCTGCCAGGCGCGCAGCCTGCCAACGGGTGCGCGCCGGGTCGTCTCGCTCACTTGTCGGAGCCCTTTCCTCCATCGGAGAAGGGCCAGTTACGCCCGTTCTTACCCATCGAATCACGCAGCTCCTTGCAGGTGGGGCACACCGGGTACTGCGAGGCGTCGCGGGTGGGGATCCACACCTTGCCGCACAGGGCGACGACGGGCTGGCCCGTCACCATGGAGGAGTTCGCCTTGTCCTTGCGCACGAAGTGGGCAAAGCGGTCGCCGTCCCCGTCCGTGCGCTCCTTGCGGGTCTCGGTACGCTCCAGCAGACCGGTCGAGGACGCGGTGGAGGGACCGGAGGGCGCGGAGGGGCCGGTGGGTTCGTCGAGGGCATTACGCATGGTGTCCATTGTACGTGCCTGGGGATGCTTCCAACGGGTGGCACGCGTGCGCTCGAAGCGAAGAAGCGACGCTCACAATAAGGCCCCGACCTCGCATTCACGAGGCCGGGGCACGGTCGGATGGGGAACCTATCTCACAGGTGTTCCTTCTCCCAGACCTCCTTGTAGAAGTCTGCGAGCTCGAGCTTGGAGGCGGCGGCCTCGTCGAGGAGCACGGTGACATCGGGGTGGTGCTGGAGGATGGACGCGGGCCAGCGCTGGGTCACGCCGCCCTCGATCATGGCCTTGACCGCGTCAGCCTTGCCCTCACCGGTGGCGATGAAGATGTGGGCGCGCGAGTCCATGATCGTGCCCAGGCCCTGGGTCACGCAGTGCGTGGGAACCTGGTCAATGTCGCCATCGAAGAAGCGCGCGTTGTCGCGGCGGGTCTGCTCGGTCAGGACGCCCACATGGGTGCGCGACGCGAGGGTGCCGCCGGGCTCGTTGAAGCCGATGTGGCCATCGCTTCCGATGCCGAGGACCTGGATATCGATGCCACCGTCGGCCTTGATGGCCTCATCGTAGGCGGCAGCGCCAGCATCGAGGTCATCGCACCAGCCGTCGGGGCCGTGTGCCGCACCCTCGGGCATGTCGACCAGGTCGACGAGGTTGCGGTGGATGAAGTTCGCGTAGCCCTCGTAGTGGTCGCGGGGCAGGCCCACGTACTCGTCGAGGTTGTAGGAGCGAACCTGGGCAAAGGAGATCTGACCGGCCTCGTAGCGGCGCACGAGCTCTGCGTAGAGCTTCAGCGGCGAGGAACCGGTGGCCAGGCCGAGCACAAAGTTCGGCTTAGCGCGGTAGACCTCGAGGATGCGGTCCGCTGCGAGGGATGCGATCTGATCTTCGTCGTTGAAAATTCCAATTCTCATGTGTTTAACCTTACACTGCTGACGTCGATTTGTCAGACGAATCGACGATGATTTTCCACAAATGTGTGAGCTGGGCTATCCGTGCAGGGCAGCGACGATTCGCTCGACCTCAGCCTGATCGGTACCGGAGGTCCCCGGAGCACGCATGTGGACCTCCCGAGCGCCCGAGGCTGCCACAACCTCGGCGACATTGTGAGCACGCAGGCCACCCGACACCAGGATGATGATGTCGTCTCCCCCGCGCTCAACGAGCCGAGCGAGAGCCCCCGGCTGCGCGACCGCCGGATCACCGCCCGTCGTCAACACTCGGTCGTAGCCAAGTTCCATCAGCACGTCGAGGCCGCGATCCTGGTCCACGACCTGGTCGAAGCCACGGTGGAAGGTCAGCGGCGCATCCTCGGCCACATCGCGCAGGCGTGCGGCCGCATCCACGTCGATCTGCCCGTCACGCGTGATGACTCCGACGACGAAGCCGAGGGGCACCGACGCTCCCCGACCGATCGACGCCAGGGTCACGATGTCCGAGGCGATTCGGTCCACCTCTTCACGCGTGTGCACGAAGTCCCCGGGGCGCGGGCGCACAAGCACCTGCACGCCCCCAGCGGGAGCCACCTCGAGGGCGGCCGCCACCTCGTCGAATGCGGGGGTCAGGCCACCGCACGACAAGTCGGTGCAGATCTCGATGCGATCCGCTCCCCCGTCGCGCGCACGGCGCACGCCGAGCGCATCTTCCACGCAAATCTCAACAACGGTCACGGCTGCCACCTTTCGTAGCACGTCGAGCCACCCACGCGGGCGGCCAGGATCGCCGCACCCCAACGGCCGCCCGCTCCCCCAAGGGAAGCACGGACGATCTCGGGGGCGTCACGGAATGTCAGCATCGAGGCAAACTCTTCGCGCAGCGGCGCCAGCAGGTGCTCACCCGCGTGCGACAGGCCGCCGCCGATGATGATGCGTTCGACGTCGACGGTGAGCGTCATGTGGGTCAGCGAGAGGGCGAGGGCGCGCACAGCGGTGTTCCATACCTCGGTGGCGACCGGGTCGTTTCCGATGCCAGCCTCGACAGCCTTCGCGCCGATATCCTCGCCGGTCGCCTGCTCGTAGCGCCGGGCAATGCCCTTCGCCGAGGCGTAGACCTCCAGGCAGCCGCGCGAACCGCAGCGGCAGGACTCACCGCCCGGGAAGACGGGGGCGTGCCCGACCTCTCCGGCGCTGAACGTCGCGCCGCTCCACAGGCGCTCGCCCAGCATGAGGGCCACGGAGATACCGGTGCCGATGGGCATCATCAGGAAGGAGGAGGCCCCACGGCCCGCGCCGAGAAGACCCTCGGCCAGGCCGGCGGCGCGACCATCGTGCATGAGCGCGGCGGGCACACCCGTCGCTTCCTCGACCGCGCGGGCCAGCTGAACGCCGCGCAGCTCCAGGTTCGCCGCATACACGACGGTCCCACTCTCCTCATCGACGAGGCCGGGGCAGATCAGGCCGAAACCGACCAGTCCCGGGTAGCCGCTGGCAAGCCGGGCACCGATGCGCCCCACCTGATCGGCCACGGCCTCGCGATCGGTGGGTTCGTGTCCCTGCGTGAGGATCGATCCCGCCTCATCGACGATCATCCATTTTATGGACGTGCCGCCGATGTCGATGCCGGCGAATACCGGCCCCTGGGAATCCTTCACGGCACTCATGGTTCAACGACCTGTGCATGCAGATCAGGATCGGCCATGTCGGGATCGAAGGGGAACATCGGGCGGTCGATCTTGTGGTGTCCGAGGCGGATGAGATCCTGGTCGACACCACCCGGAGTCAGCGCCATGAGCCAGCCCTTCTGGGTCTCGTACAGGTCGGGCTCAAGGTAGCCGATCTTGACGACGACGACGTCGGCGGTCGTGATGTCCACGCCGAGCAGCTCGAACTGGCAGTACATCGTGTACTGGTTGCGGTTCGTGGTGACGATGAAGCGCAGGCCACCCGTGCGCAGCAGGGCGGTGTGGCCACCCATCGGGTCGTCGGCCAGGGCCTCGACCGTGGCGTGCACGCTCAGCGTTCCAGGCTCGCGGGTGTCAATGTGTCCACCGACCTCGAGGTCCACCTCAGCACCCACACCGGCCTCCCACGCGACCGCGGCCGCGGCGGGGTCGATGATCGAGGCGTAGATGACGTCGAGCGTCGCTTCCTGGACAGGCTTCCACGCAAGCAGCGCCGCGAGCGCGACCGTCACGTCGTCGGCACCGCCAGCACCCGGGTTGTCGCCGGAGTCGGAAATAAAGAAGGGCTTGGGCCCCTCCTCGGCGGCAGCCAGGCACTCTTCCATGGAGGCGACGGGGGCAACGAACTCGAAGCGGTCGTGCACATCCCAGAAGTACTGGCCAATACGCTCGGCCTGCTCCTTGACGAGTTCCGCGTCGTCGCCGGTCACGACGACCGCGCCCTTGCAGCGCGGCTGGTCCGCCCACGCGAAGCCGATCCAGATTGCGGCGTCGAGGATGCCGTCCATCGCTTCGATGGGGTCAATCATCTTGTACAGGGACTTGGCGGGTTCGATGCGGGTCGAGGTCTTCTCGCCCGGCAGCAGGACGGGGACGTGGACGAGGGCCTTGACGGGCTTGGGCTGCCCGTTCAGGAGGCGCATGCCCAGGTTGTAGGCGGCACGACGACGCGACTCGAGGGCGTCCTCGTGGGGTGCGAGGCGGTAGCAGGTGAGGATGTCGCAGCCGTCGAAGAGGTCCTGGGAGACGTTTCCGTGCAGGTCCATCGAGGCGCTGACCATGGGCTCCGGGCCGATGACACCGCGGATGGCGTTAATGAGGTCGCCTTCGGCGTCGTCCATGCCCTGGACGCTCATGGCACCGTGGATGTCAAAAAAGAGGCCGTCGAGGGGACCGGCAGCTGCGAGGCCTTCGAGGATTTCGGCCTTCCAGGCGTCGTAGGCGCCACGCTCGACGACGCCGCCGGGCAGGGCGCGCGAGTGCAGGACGGGGATCCACTCGATCTGGGTGGCCCAGTCCTCGTCGCGCCAGTAGAAGCGATCCATCAGTTCCTCGCCGCGCGTGACGATGAAGTCGTCGGCCGTCGAGATGTAGGGGGTAAACGTCGAGGATTCGATGTGAATGCCGGCAACCGCGATGCGGGGCTTGGTCATGAGCGATTCTCCTTTGAGATCTTCGAGGGGGTAAGTGTGGAGAGTCCCCAGAGCGCGGCTTCGCGCCCTGATCGAGACGATTCGATCACAAGGTGTTCCATGATCGAGGGGAGGCAGGATTGGTGGAGTGCGGCGCGCACTCCCGCGGTGAAGGCATCGACGGCGGAGAGTGCTCCTCCGACGATGACTCCCTGAGGCGCCAGGAAGGACACGAGGTGGGCGACGCTGTGGCCCAGAAGGGTTCCCGCCTGGCGGATGGCCGTCGCAACTTCGGGAATACCGTCGCGTGCGGCGGCGAGAAGCTGTGCGTTGTTCTCATAGACGAGGCCGGTGGCGGCCAGGTCTGCCCGGATCGAGTCGGCGGACGCGATTGTTTCGAGGCAGCCGACGTTACCGCACTTGCAGGGGCGTCCGGCGGCGGCCTCGACGGGGATATGCGAGATATCCCCGGCCAGTCCGCCCTGACCCACCTGGGGCACGCCCTCTACGAGGTAGGCGCCACCGATGGCGGAGCCAGCCTTGATGTAGATGAGCGTGTCGATGGGGGCGACGCCTTCCAGCCGGCGCCGGTAGACGGATTCGCCGATGGCTCCCGCGCGCGCGTCGTTTTCGATGAGGGCGGGTAGACCGCTTTGCTCCGTCACGGCCTCGGCGACGTTGATTCCATCCCACCCGGGCATGCGGGCGGGGCGGATGACGCGCGAACGGTCAGCGTCCACGGGGCCTGGAACCGCCAGGGCAAGGCCGCCGACCCGCACGCCGACAGCTTCTTCCTGGCGCGCCACTTCCTCCATGACGGCGTCCAGCACCACCTGGGGGCCTTCCGCAATATCGATGAGGAGGCTGCTCGCCACACCTATTCCGCGCGTGGGACCCGTCAGGGCGACGAGGCCGTGGTGGGCTCCCAGTTCAACGAGAGCAAGAGCGCCGGCTCCGTCAGAAGTAACGAGTCGACGCGCCCTGCGCCCGCCGGTCGAGACAGACTCGTCCGCTTCCGCGACTTTGCCCGCCTCAACGAGGCGGGAGACGGCCGCCGAAATCGTTGACGGTGCAAGGCCAGTTTGCTTGACAATTGCGGGACGCGTATCCGCCTGACCGGATCCGATCAGCGTCAGGACGGTCTCATCGACGTCATGCGTGGCCATGACACCTCCTTCACATAGATATGCGGTAACTTCAACGTTACACAGCGCTCATCGTCGAGAACACCTTAATTATGCCCCATCGAAGAAAGTGTGGCACTTCTTTCGCCAAAATTCTTCGTTATTTTTTCGCAACATTCCGAATTTTGGTCATAGTGGCAACATCGGCCGACAAACTGTCATATGATGTATGCCATCTGGCAGGGTCCACTCCCGTCAGTGTCCCCCGATCAACGTTGATTTGGAGCAGTCATGAATCTCAGTAAGAAGCGGTGGATCGCCACCGGAGCGGCGCTCGCAATGGTCGCCACTCTGGGCCTGTCCGCCTGTGGCGGCAGCAACCGCGCGGCTACCTCGGAAACCGGAAAGAACGAGGTCACGATGGCCTCGCGCACGCCGAACTGGATCTTCCCGGTCTCCGCCAAGGGCTACACCCAGGGCGAAAACGGACAGTTCATCCAGGCGATGTACCGTCCCCTCTTCGCCTACAAGTCCACCTCCGACACCCCCTACAAGATCAACCTGCCCAAGTCCCTGGGCACGGTCCCCGAGGTCTCCGAAGACGGTAAGACCTTCACCATCAAGCTGCGCGACGACGCCAAGTGGTCCGACGGCACCCCCGTCACCACCCGCGACGTTGAGTTCTGGTGGAACCTCGTCACCAACAACAAGGACGAGTGGGCCTCCTACAAGAAGGGCTTCTTCCCCGACGGCGCCGAGCTGAAGATCATCGACGAGCACACCTTCTCCATCACCACCGAAGAGAAGTTCGCTCCGGCCTGGTTCATTGACAACCAGATCAACAAGGTTGCTCTCCTCCCCCAGCACGCCTGGGACAAGTCCAGCGCCGACGAGGCCGTCTCCGACCTCGACCGCACCCCCGAGGGCGCCCAGAAGGTCTTCTCCTACCTGCAGGGCGAGGCCAAGAACCTCTCCTCCTACGCCACCAACCCGCTGTGGCAGACGGTGAACGGCCCCTGGAAGCTCTCCTCCTTCACCCCCGACCAGGGCCTCGAGCTCGTTCCCAACGAGAACTACTGGGGCGAGGACAAGCCCAAGATCGACAAGCTGATCTACAAGGCCTTCACGGGTGACGACGCCGAGTTCAACTCCGTGCGCTCGGGCGCCATCGACTTCGGCTACATCCCGGCTGCTCAGTACAACCAGCGCAAGGCCGTTGAGGACAAGGGCTACCAGGTCTTCCTCTGGCCCGGCAACTCCATCACCTACCTGGCCCTGAACTTCTACGACAAGGCCCCCGGCTCGAAGTTCATCAAGCAGAAGTACATCCGCCAGGCCATGCAGGAGCTCATCGACCAGCCGACCCTGTCTGACAAGATCTGGTCCGGCACCGCCTCCCCGACCTGTGGCCCCGTCCCCATGGCGGCTGACAAGGTCGGCACCACCGAGGGCTGCGCCTACAAGTTCGATCCGGACAACGCCAAGAAGCTCCTCGAGGACCACGGCTGGAAGATCAACCCCGACGGCGCCAGCACCTGCGAGAACCCCGGCACCGGTGACAACCAGTGCGGTGAAGGCATCGCGGCCGGCGACGCGCTGAACTTCAAGCTCGTCTCCCAGTCGGGCTTCGTCTCCACGCACCAGATGTTCGAAGAGATCATCTCCCAGTTCGGCAAGGTCGGCATCAAGATCGACATGAGCGAAGTTCCCGACTCGGTCGGCGCCTCGCAGGCATGCGACGACGAGACCCCCTGCACGTGGGACATGTCCTTCTTCGGCTCCCAGACCTCGTGGGGCTTCCCCATCTACGCCTCCGGCGAGCGCCTCTTCGCCACTGACGCACCCGTCAACCTCGGCCAGTACTCCAACCCCGAGGCCGACAAGCTGATCGAAGAGTCGACACGCTCCTCCGAGCCCGACGCCCTCCAGGCATACAACGACTACCTCGCGGAGGACCTCCCCGTTCTGTGGATGCCCAACCCGTACTACCAGATCACCGCGGTGAAGAAGACGCTCAACCTGGGCGACATCGACGCCACCGGCGACACCTGGCCCGAGGATTGGTCGTGGTCGACCGAAGGTAAGTAAACCTTCGCCTTGACGCCTCATGGGGCAGGCGCCCGCACCCGCACATGCGGGCGCCTGCCCCCTTACTGTGGAGTTCGCAATGATCCAATTCATCCTCAAACGCCTCGGCCAGGCAGTCATCGTCGTCTTCCTGGTCACCATCATCACCTTCATCCTTCTCCAGTCCCAGCCGGGCGGCGCAGCCCGAGCTGCCCTCGGTAAGGATGCGACCCAAGAACAGCTCGCGGCCTTCGACCATGAGAATGGATACGATCGCCCGATCCCCGAGCAGTACGTCACCTACCTGAACAAAATTGCGCACGGCGACTTCGGATACTCCTACCAGCACAACCAGTCCGTGAACGACCTGCTGGCCGCCCGCCTGCCGCGCACCATCTTCCTGTCCCTCCTGTCCACCATCCTCGCCCTCATCGTCGCGATTCCCCTCGGCGTATGGCAGGCAGTGAAAAGAAATAAAGCGCCGGACTACGTGGTCACGATCGCGTGTCTGCTCGCCTACTCGACCCCCATCTTCTTCGCGGGCCTTCTGCTGATCGTCCTCTTCTCCCAGGTGTGGCCCATCCTGCCCAACGATGCGCCACAGGGCGAGGACCTCGCGGTCATGTGGGAGCAGTGGGATCACCTGATTCTGCCCGTGTGCGCCCTCTCGATTGGAACGATCGCCGCCTACGCGCGCTACGTGCGCTCCTCCATGGTGGACAACCTCAACGAGCAGTACGTGCGCACCGCCCGCGCGAAGGGCCTGTCGGAGTTCCGCGTTGTCTTCGTGCACACCCTGCGCAACGCCATGTTCCCCGTCATCACGATGATCGGCCTGTACATCCCCGCGATGTTCTGTGGCGCCCTGGTCATCGAGACGCTCTTCAACTTCAACGGCATGGGCTACCTGTACTACCAGGCGACCGGCAGGCGCGACTACCCGATCCTCCTCGGCGTCGCCCTCATCGTCTCCTTCGCGACCGTCATCGGCGCGCTCCTGGCAGACTTCCTCTACGCCCTCGCTGATCCCCGCATCCGACTGGCAGGACGTGCCAAATGACCACAGCAACCGCACCAGTGAGCGCGCCAGCGAAGGCGCGCACCGCCCGGAAGTCGACGAAGCTTCAGGGCCTGCAGGTCTTCATGGAAAACAAGCTCGCCGTCTTCGGCGTGTGCTTGATCCTCATCCTGATGGCCTTCTCGTTCATCGGCCCCATGTTCTATGTGACCGACCAAGTCCACACCGACCTGGCGAACTCAGCGCTGGCCCCCTCCGCAGAGCATCCGCTCGGCACCGATATGGTCGGTTACGACCAGCTCGGACGCCTCATGAAGGGCGGCCAGACCTCGATTATCGTCGGCCTCTTCGCAGGCATCTTCGCGACAACGATCGGCACCCTCTACGGTGCGATCGCCGGCTTCGTGGGCGGCTGGATCGATGCGGTCATGATGCGTATCGTTGACGCACTCATGTCCGTGCCCGTCCTGTTCCTCTTCATGCTGATCGCCACGATGATCCCCCCGACCGTCCCGGTCCTCATCATCATCATGTCGGCGCTGTCCTGGCTGGGCACATCCCGATTGATTCGAGGCGAGGCCCTCTCCCTGCGCACGCGCGAGTACGTCGTCGCGATGCGCGGCATGGGTGGATCGATGCCCCGAGCCATTCGCACGCACATCGTGCGCAACACGATCGGCACCGTCATCGTCAACGCGACCTTCCAGGTCGCCGACGCCGTCCTCTACGTCGCCTACCTGTCGTTCCTCGGCCTGGGCGCGCAGCCTCCCGCCACTGACTGGGGAGCCATGCTCTCCAACAGCCAGTCGCACGTCTACTCGGGCAACTGGTGGCTGCTCTACCCGCCGGGCGTCCTCATCATCCTCCTGGTCCTGTCGTTCAACTTCATCGGCGACGGCCTGCGTGACGCCTTCGAAGTTCGACTGCGCAAGAGGTGAGCACTGAACTATGAATACTCCACTCCTTCAGATCAAAGATCTGCACACCGACATTGAGATCCGTTCCGGCGTGGTCCGTGCCCTCTCCGGCGTCGACCTGCACGTGAACCCCGGCGAAACCCTCGGCATCGTGGGCGAATCCGGCTCCGGTAAGACCATGACCGCTCTGTCTCTCATGGGGCTCCTGCCCCAGGGCGGCAAGGTCTCCTCCGGCTCGATCATCCTCGACGGACAGGACCTCACCCAGCTGCCGCTCAAGGAGAAGCGCAAGCTGCGCGGCACCAAGGTCGGCATGATCTTCCAGGATCCGCTCACCTCTCTGAACCCGACCATGAAGATCGGCCTTCAGGTGTGCGAGCCTCTGCGCGTGCACGAGGGCCTCTCGAAGAAGGAAGCCCTCGAGCGCGCCGTCGAGATCCTCAAGCGCGTTGGTATGCCTCGTCCCGAGGTGGTTATCAACAACTACCCACACCAGCTCTCCGGCGGTATGCGCCAGCGCGTCATGATCGCCATGGCCCTCGTGTGCAAGCCGCGCATCCTCATCGCGGACGAGCCCACGACGGCCCTGGACGTGACGACGCAGATGCAGATCCTCGACCTCATCGACGAGCTGCGCGACGAATACAAGATGGGCGTCATCCTCATCACTCACGACCTGGGTGTTGTGGCCGGTCACACCGATCGCGTTGCCGTCATGTACGCCGGACGCATCGTTGAGACCGCCCCAACGAAGACGCTGTTCACCGAGCCGAAGCACCGCTACACGAGCTCGCTCATGGCGGCCCTGCCCGAGCGCGCCCTCGCGGCCGGCACCAAGCTCTTCTCCATCCCCGGCGCTCCCCCATCGCTGACCAACCTGCCCGTGGGCTGCCGCTTCGCAGCCCGCTGCCTGTGGGCCACTGACGAGTGCCGCGCGGGATACCCGGACCTGCGCGGCGACGAGACCCACACCTTCTCCTGCTTCCACCCGGTTCAGGAGGGCGACGAGTCTCCCGCGGTCCTCCAGGGCAAGTTGGATTCCAACAAGACCGACGGTGCGGCCGAGAACGTCCCGCAGATCTCCCACGAAACACTGCTCGACGTCAAGGAGGCTTCGCGCGAGTACGAGTCGGCCGGATCGGGCTTCTTCAAGCGCGAAAAGGGCGTTGTCTCCGCCGTCGACCGCGTCTCCATCACGGTGAAGAAGGGCGAGACCTACGGCCTCGTCGGCGAGTCCGGCTGCGGTAAGTCCACCGTGGGCCGACTCATCGCCGGCCTCGAGCCGCCCTCGGGTGGCGCCATCGAGCTCGATGGACGCGACCTGGCCACGCTCAAGGGACGCGACGCCGTACGCATCCACCGCGACGTGCAGATGATGTTCCAGGACTCCTACGCGGCGATGGACCCGCGCATGCGCATCGACCAGATCCTGGCCGAGCCCATGAGCATCCAGAAGACCGGCAACGCTCGCCAGATCGCCGAGCGCATCATGGAGATCCTCGAGCAGGTCGGCCTGACCGAGGAGATCCTCGACCGCTACCCGCACGAGTTCTCGGGCGGACAGCTCCAGCGCATCGGCTTCGCCCGTTCGCTGACCCTGGCACCCGACCTGATCGTGGCGGACGAACCCGTTTCCGCATTGGACGTCTCCGTCCAGGCACAGGTCCTCAACCTCATGAAGGACCTGCAGCAGGAACTGGGCCTGTCCTACCTGTTCATCAGCCACGACCTGGCGGTCGTCCAGTACATGGCGGACCGTATCGGCGTCATGTACCTGGGCCGCATCGTCGAGGAGGGCCCGGCTTCCGAGGTCGTCAAGAACCCGAAGCACCCCTACACGAAGGCGCTCATCGACTCGATCCCCGTGCCCGACCCGGAGTTCAAGCACGACGAGAATGCCATCAAGCTCACCGGCGAGCCGCCGAGCGCCGTCAACCCGCCTGAGGGTTGCCGTTTCCGCCCGCGCTGCCCGTTTGCGGGCGAGGAGTGCAAGGTGCAGCCCATGCTCACGGATGAGACGCACCGCGTGGCCTGCCACCACCCGCTCCTGTCGCTGAGCGTGAAGGAAAAGGTGGACGCCTGACACATACGTTCATGCGAACTCCAAGCGGTGCCCCCGGCCTGAGTCATCAGGCCGGGGGCACCGTCATGCAGGGCAGAACACGATGCGCTTCCAACGGCCACGACCGCGCCGGGGCGCCACTGCCCATCGCGGCGGCATCATGGCCACAAAGACGCGTGTGGGGCGCGACCACGCGGTCACGCCCCACACGCTTCGCTGTCGTCAGCGCGTCACTTGGAGACGGCCTTCTTCAGGGTGGAGCCAGCGGAGAGCTTGACGCCGTAGCCAGCGGGGATCTTGATCTCTTCACCGGTGCGCGGGTTGCGGCCGGTGCGGGCGGCGCGCTCAACACGCTCGACCGAGAGCAGGCCGGTGACCTTGACGGCCTCGCCCTTAGCCAGGGACTCAACGAGGACGGCCTGGAAGGCGGCCAGGGCCTCGTCGGCCTTCGCCTTGGTCAGGTCGGCGCGTTCGGCAATCTGAGCGACAAGCTCGGTACGGTTCACGGACATTGAGAAACCTCATTCCTGTTCGTTCTTGGTTACCACTTTCGT
Source organism: Pauljensenia sp. UMB3104 (assembly GCF_030217285.1). Classification (NCBI taxonomy): domain Bacteria; kingdom Bacillati; phylum Actinomycetota; class Actinomycetes; order Actinomycetales; family Actinomycetaceae; genus Pauljensenia; species Pauljensenia sp. UMB3104. Next base: position 48,071 of record NZ_JASONN010000004.1, read on the forward strand.
GGCCACGAATGACACACTACGAAATCTTCGACGATTTCGCCGACTTTAGGGCCAGATTTCGCGGATTTCACGAAAAATTCTCGATTTTTTGCTCGAAAACCGTCAATTCTGTGCATCAGATCACTCAAACTTGCCGGGTGGTCGTCATTCCACGGCACCCAAATACTGCTCCACCGGCACGTTTCCCGGTAACGGCAAGACCTCCCACAACCGAGGCTAAACCCCTCTCATAACGCCTGACAAACATCGAGTGTCGACCACTCCCCCGAGGGCATCCGAACATCCCCAACTCCCCGCCTCATCGTTCACGAAGCGGGACGAAGGCCAACGACGGGCGACGACTCAATCAACCACCTTCACGACCATCGGCGGAGGGACAAAGCGCGACATTTCAGCGCCCACCTCCAACAACTGGCCCACCTCACGCCAGCCACGACGAGCAGATACAAGATATAACTCGCCACACTTTCTAAATAACTCGTAAAATCTGCTGCCCGATCACAGAGAATGGATGCGTCCCTTCAACACTTGGATAAAGGTCCAGGAGACACAGATGGCATCAAGCCCCTCGTCCGCTCCCCATCCCGTCGATCAAGTTCCTCCCTTTGGAAAACTCACCATTCTGGGCATTCAGCACGTCCTCGCGTTCTACGCGGGTGCCGTGGTCGTCCCGCTCGTTATCGCTTCCGGACTCGGACTCGATAATCACACGCTGGTCCACCTCATCAACGCAGACCTGCTCACCTGTGGCATCGCCACCATCATCCAGTCGGCTGGCATCGGCCGATTCATCGGCGTGAAGCTCCCCCTTATTCAGGGCGTCACCTTCACTGCCGTCTCCCCACTCATCGCAATCGGCGCGGCGGCCACGCCCGCCGGCGCAGACCCCAGGACCGGCCTGGTCACCATGTACGGCTCCATCATCGCCGTCGGCCTCATCGTCTTCCTGGTCGCCCCGTTCTTTGCCAAGCTCCTACGCTTCTTCCCGCCGATCGTCACGGGCACCCTCCTGACGGTCATGGGCACGACCCTCCTGTCCGTCTCCGCCGGAGACATTGTCGCCTGGGCTGACAAGGCTACCGACGACGCAGCGAAGACGGCGCTCACGTACGAGGGTCTCGGCCTTGCATTCGGCACGATCGCCATCATCATCATCATTCAGCGCCTCTTCAAGGGCTTCATGGGAACGCTCTCCGTCCTCCTCGCGCTGCTGATCATGACGGCCGTTGCCTTCGCAATGGGCAAGACCGACTTCTCCGGCGTCGGCGAGGCCAGCTGGGTCGCTATTACCACCCCCTTCTACTTCGGCATCCCGAAGTTCTCGGTGACCGCCATTATCGCGATGATCATCGTCATGGCAGTGACCGCCGTGGAGACCACCGGCGACGTCTTCGCCACCGGTGAGGTCGTGGGCAAGCGCATCGCCCCACGCGATATCGCCAACGCCCTGCGCGCCGACGGCCTGTCCACCCTGCTGGGCGGCGTCCTCAACTCCTTCCCCTACACCTGCTTCGCGCAGAACGTCGGCCTGGTGCGCCTGACCCGCGTGAAGTCTCGCTGGGTCGTGACCGCAGCGGGCGTCTTCATGATCATCCTGGGCGTGCTGCCCAAGGCCGCAGCCATCGTTGCAGCCATCCCGCAGCCCGTCATCGGCGGCGCGTCCCTGGCGATGTTCGCGAACGTCGCGGTTGTTGGTATCCAGACCCTGTCGAAGGTCGATCTGCGAGACAACCGCAACGCGGTCATCGTCTCCACCTCGATCGGCCTGGCCCTCCTCGTGACGCTGAAGCCCGGCATCGTCACGGTGATGCCCTCCTGGCTGCAGATCATCTTCGGTTCCGGCGTCACCATCGGCTCGCTGACGGCGATCATCTTGAACCTGCTGTTCTTCCACATCGGACGCCCCGCCTCGCCGGACGTGGCCGTGGTGGACGGCAGGAAGATCAACCTGGACGACGTCAACGCGATGGATCGCGACCAGTTCGTCGCCACCTTCTCGTCGATGTTCTCCTCGCACACGTGGCCGGTCGAGCGTGCCTGGGAGTCCCGTCCCTTCGCATCCGTCTCCGAGCTGCGCTCCTCCTTCGAGGACGCCGTCCTGTCGGCTTCCCCCGAAGAGGCCGAGGAGCTCATCGCCTCCTACACGGACGTCGTTTCCCTGGTCCTCGACGGCGCAGGCGACGAGCAGGCGAGCTCGGATACCTCGTCGCTATCCGTGGGCGAGGTGTCCTCTGAGGAAGCCGAGGAGCTGCGTGCTCTGGCAGCCGCCTACCGCGAGAAGTTCAATCGCCCGCTGGTCATCTGCGTGGATAACGTGGTGGACCGCAAGCATCTGCTGTCCTCGGGCTGGCGTCGCGTCGAGCACTCCCCCGCCCGCGAGGCTCGCTTCGCGCTCGGCGAGGTCATCGACATCGCCGACCTGCGTTTCGATCAGCTGGTCGCCGATGCGAACCCCGTGCGCGCCGCGTGGGACGCTGGTTTTGAGCGCCTCTGAGTAGCACTCAGCGTCTCTCATTGACGAGGCCGGGGCGCGTTGGGCGATATGCCTGGCGCGCCCCGGTTTTTCATGCCCAGCACAGCCCGCAGCAAGACCCGCAGCAAAGCCCTCACCTCATGCGCCCCTAGCTATACAAAGTCGCATGCAATTCCAAAACACAAGTGACACGGCGACACGTACTGATACAGACGAACAAGATCGTTCAGGGGAATTGCATGCGAAATTGCTGGAGGAGACCGAGACGGGGGGAATTGCGCTACACAAGGGTCCGACACGACGACACGCCGTCAGAGGGCTTCGTGTCGTGCAAAACCCCCAACGGCGCCCAGCGCGGAGGCCACCGATAGGCCTACAACACCCCCGCCATAACCACAACCAGACAAAACTCGCACGTAATTCGACTGCGTGAACATTCAACAACATCCAGAAACGTTGCAATTCCAACGACCACAATTCAATGTTTGAAGCAGTCGCGAGGGAATTACGTGCGAAATTGGTGGGCACTGGGAAACAGATCCACAACAGGGGTTTTCCCGCAGCGCAAACTCCTCACGACACTCCGCGGCGCAGGCTCCTCACCACACTCCGTACTACAGACCCGTCACACAAAACCCCACCGCACACACTCAGCTGCACGGACGACGAAGCCACCGCCAACACATCACGCTCTTCACCCACAGTTCCCACGAGTCGCTCCAGATGCAGATACGCCGAGGGGCCGACCTGGCGGTCGGCCCCTCGGCGTATCCCATCAACACAGTGCAAGTAGTCCCAGTAAGCTCCTCAAAATGTCTCTCGTCGGCATTATCCGAGCCCGTGTGGCCCGTGCCGTATTCCCTTGTGATGACACCTACTGTAGGAGGCCAACCTTGCGGCAACGGCAAGGGCAGCTGAGAAAACCCTGGGATTTTGACCCCACAGATAATTGGACACAAAACGAGTGTGCGCCCCCGGGAGACCGGGAGCGCACACCGTGTCACGCACACTCAGCGTGTTGTGTAGGGCATCAGCCGTTCCACTGGCCATTCTCGGCGAAGTAGTACCACTTCCAGCCGATCCAGTGACCGCCGGTATACATCGCACCCGAATCAGTGCTGAGGTAATACCAGGCACCCCGATCCTGCACCCACCCGGTCATGAGTGCACCACTGGGAGCCATGAAATACCAGGACACCCCGTCCTTGACCCAACCAATCGCCATCGCACCACTACCAGGCATCAAGTAGTACCAGGTCAGACCATCAAGCAACCAACCCGTGACCATGCGACCAGACGCCGGATCCAGGTAATACCAAGAACCACCATCCTTGACCCAACCACTGGCCTGAGCACCCGACGCGTCATGGTAGAACCACGCGCCATCTTCACTCACCCAACCAGTACGCATGTAACCATCCGCACCAAAGCGATACGTCGAATTACCGATCCGCACCGTCTGGCCAGCCGGGAAAGTCCCATCCGAATAGCGATACCACCAACCAACAGAATCCTTGATCCACGCCCCACCCTGAGGAGCGGGAGCCGGGGTCGGATCCGGAGACGGAGCCGGCGTCGGATCGGGCGTGGGAGCCGGAGTCGGGTCCACACTCGGCGCAGGCGTCGGGTCACCCTGGAGGCGAACCTCCTGCTTCACGGGGTTGACGCCCCAGTCCCAGGCGTACAGGTAGGGGGTCACCGGGGCCTCGTCGGTGCGCCCCTGCTTCGCCCACGCGCTCGTGAGCTCCGAGACGGGCACGTCGAAGTGGTAGCGGTGCGTGCCGTCGGCCAGGACCTCGCCATCGTCCTCGACGAGCTTGCGGTAGTACCAGGCGCCGTCGGCATCCTCGTGGAAGTCGATGCCGGCCACGGGCGAGGCGTCGGTGACGTCGAAGGACACGGTGCGGGCATCGCCCTCGCCGCTCACCGCCAGGTTGGAGATGACGGGTGCGTTCGTGTCCAGCGTGAACTCGTAGCTCATCTGCTGCGTCTGCGAGGACGGGCCGTCCGTCGCGGCCTCAATCGTCAGGGTGTAGCGGCCGTCGGGCAGCGCGTTACCGGATTCATCAAGCCCATCGAAGAAGGGTTCCTCGCCCGCGAACTCGCCCGGCTTCGTCCAACCGGTCTCGAGGTCGTAGAGGGACTTGCGCACGCGGTTGATCGTGTAGGAGCGCACAGACTCGCCCGCGGAGTTGCGGTAGGTGAGCGTCATCGAGGGGACGGAACGCAGCATGCCGGTCATCGGCGCGATCTTGTCGGGGGCACCCGCCCACTTGGCGCGCGAGGTGATGAGGCGCTGCGTGTTGATCGTGGTGACCAGGTTCGAATCCTGCTTGTCCGACAGCGGGTTGAGCGCGCCCAGCGGGATGGACGAGTGCGCGTTGACCAGCGCGGAACGGTAGACGTGCACGGGCGTCGTCTCGTCATCCGACCACTTGCCGTCGAAGACGTTGGGGGCGCCCCAGGAGCCGTAGAAGCCCAGGTAGGGGACGGTCAGGCTCGGCGTCCCGTCCTCGCTCGTAAAGGTCACGGCGCCGTCGATGAAGGTTCCCTTGGGCGTGTTCGCCGAGGCGAAGGCCGCAAACTCGGACTCGGGGGTCACCGCGACGCTCACGGTGGCGGTCGAATTCGCGGGGACCGTGATCTGCTGGGCGTCCCCGGCCTCGGACACGCCGTCGCCGGAGAAGGACAGCGAGATGCCCGCGCCCGCCCAGTTCTGCGAGTGCTCGAGGAAGAGGCCCTCCTCGACCATTTCGGAGAGCGCTTGGCCACCGAGCGTGTATGTGTGGGCGGCGTCGGAGAGGTTGGTCAGGCGCACCTGGAAGGTCCAACCGTTCGTTCCATCGCCGAGGTCGGCCTTGGGTCGGGAGGTATCGGCGGCTCCGACGACGGTCGGGTAGACGGTCGCGGTGGTGGCAGCGACCGCGTCAACGGCACCCGCACCGACCTTGCGCGGCGAGTAGTAGGTGCCGTCCCCCAGCTCGACGTCGATGAGCGGGTGGGCGGTGCCCATGAGGAGGTTGGTAACGACGGCGTTCTTCTCCTTGGCGCTCATGCCGGAGAATGCGGGGTCACCCGAGATGCGCTGGCGCACGAGCGCGCTGATGCCGGCAACCTGCGGGGAGGCCATCGAGGTGCCCGACAGGCGCTGGTACTCGTTGCCCAGGTATGCGGACATGATGTCGCCGCCGGGGGCCGCGATTTCGGGCTTGAGCGTCAGGTCGGGGGCCACACCCCACGCTGAGAATTCCGAGGCCGTGGGGTTATTCGAGGCCAGCACGATACCCGAGTGAGTGACAGTCAGGTACACGTCCGCGCCGCCCGCGGCGGCCAGCGCCTCACGGATCGCTTCGCCGTCCTTCTTGGTGATGGTCACCGTGGGCATCGAGGTGGTGGCGCCCAGGATTGACTGGTAGGGCGTGGCCGAGTCGTCGGTGTCGGCGATCATGAGGGCCGCGGGCGTTGACGGGAAGCCCGTCAGGTACGAGGCCTTGAGGTCGTCGGTCATCGCCGTGCCGGTCCGGGTGTCGGTGCCGCCCTTGTCTTCGAGGACGATCGCGTCAGCAAGGCTCAGTCGGTTAGTGCCCGCGTACTTGTCGAGTTCGTCGCCGCCGCCCGCGCCGGCATCAACGACGCGGTAGCTCTTCTCGGGGATGTCGCGCAGGCCGCGCACGGCCTCTCCCTGACCGTCGAGCGCGGTGCGGTAGGCGATCTTACGGTCCCCCAGGGTCACGTAGGACAGGGCCTCCTGATTGTCGACCGAGGCGACGGCCAGCGTGGACTTGTAGGAGGCGGGTTCGCCGAGCGTGCCCGTGTCGGGGTCGGTCGCGAACGGCTTGTTCTGGCCGCTGTTGTTGCCGTACGCGTTGGAGAATGCGTTGCCCGAAGCGGCGTTGACGGTGATTCCGGCATTGGTGAGCGCTTCGTAGACGCCCGCGAAGACGCTGCCGGCGTCGCTGCTCATGCCGGCGTCGTCGCCCAGGGAAAGGTTGATAACGTCGGGCTTGATGACGAGAGCGTCGTCGAGGGCGGCCAGGAGGGCACTATCGGGCATCGACCCATCCGCATCGGAGGCCACCTTGGCGACGACGATCTGCGCGTGGGGCGCGGTGCCCTGCAGGACGTCGGCGTTGGCGGCTGCGATCGCGGTGACGTGCGTGCCGTGGGACAGGTCTTTCTCGGAGTGGGGAACGACGTCAGCGTCGTTGTCGGCGTAGTCGTAGGCGAAGGGGATCTTGCTGTTGACGTACGTGCCGGAACTACCGTGCGGCAGCTTGCTCGCGAAGGCCTGGACGTCGGCCTGGCTCAGGCGCACATCAACACCGTTCATCGAGCCGGCAAAGGCGTCGTGGTCGGTCTGCAGTCCGGAGTCGATGACCTCGATGACCTGACGGTCGCCCTTCTGGGCAGCCTCGGCCGCGCGCGTCATCGCCAGGGAGGAGGCGTTCTTGAGGACGGGTGTACCCGCTCCATCCGCGCTGGCTTCCAGCGGCTTGTGCACCCCCTCGATGAACGCGACCTTCACGCCCTGGACCTTCTGGATGGCGGAGAGTGCGGAACCCGGCGCCTCGATAGCGAAGCCGTCGAGCGCGTTCGTGTAGTCGCGCACGGTGGTAACCTGCGCGCCGGGCACGGCCGCCTGAACCGCCGAGGCAATGCGGGCCTTGACCTCGTCGCGCGTGGCCGGTGCAGAGCCGCCGACCGCGGCCTCCTCGAACTGGACAATGATCGTCGTCGGGGTGTCGTCAGCCGCCTCCTGCGCGGAGGCAGCGTCAGGCAGGGTCACTCCCCCGGCCTCGGCCTGACGGATGGAGAGGAGCGGGTCCTCGACGCGCGTACCCGTGCGCGCCTCGGGGGACGAGGCCTGGGCGGGGTTGGCGGGGAGGACACCGCCCGGCTGGGGGCTCACCGCGAGCGCCGGGACGCTCACGCCGGTCAGGGCGAGGGCGGCGGCGAGTGCGAGTGCCGGGGTGGAGTGATGGGACATCAAGGGCTCACTTACGTATCGATAAGGTGGCGATGACATGCGCGTCCGTGTGGCGCGCCGTCCCATTATGCGAAAGTTCTGCCAGTTGTGCAGTATGCATGTCCGCTGGAGCATCACCCTGTCCGCCCACTGACATTTTGTGCACGGCAGCGCATAAGCTGAGGGGCCGACCTCGCGGTCGACCCCTCAGCCTATCCCATCAACACAGTGCAAGTTTTCCCAGAAAGCTCCTCGTAAAAGTCTCGTCGGCATATCCCGGACCCTCGTGGTCCGTGCCATATTCCCTTGTGATGACATTCAGTGTAAGGGCCGAACCTTGCGACAACGACAAGACAACCTGAAAAAACCCTGGGAATTTTAGCGCTCACGTCCTTGACAGACGCCCAGGCCCGCGAACCCGGCGTCACGCTGGGTTCGCGGGCCTGGGGCAGGCTCAGAGGTGATCTAGCTGATCAGCTGTCCCGTCTCCGAGAAGGTGTACCAGGTCCAGAAGATGCGCAGCCGACCCGTGGCCATCGCGCCGCTTCCGGTCTTCAGGTAGTACCAGGCGCCGCCGTCTTTGAGCCATCCCGTCATCATCTTGCCGGTGGAGGGATTGAGGTAGTACCAGGTCTCACCGTCCTTGACCCAGCCGGTCGCCATGGCGCCCGTGGCCGGGTCCAGGTAGTACCAGGAGACGCCGTCGAGGATCCATCCGCTCGCCTGGGCGCCCGAGGCCTTGTGGTAGTACCAGGAGCCCTGTTCCTTGACCCAGCCGGTACGCATGTAGCCGTGCGCGTCGAAGCGGTAGGTGGCCCCGTCGATGACAAGGGTCGTGTCGGCCGGGTAGGTCCCGTCCTCGTAGCGGTACCACCAGCCGCGGCCATCCCGCTTCCACGTTCCCGCCTTCGCGGCGGGGGCGGGAGCGCTCACGTGAATGGTGGCGCTGGCCGTCACGCTGGGCTGCGTCGGGTCGGTCACGGTGATGGTCGCGTCGCCCGCGCCCACCGCGCTGACCTCGCCGGTCGCGCTGACGGTCGCCACGGCCTCGTCCGAGGAGGACCAGGTAAGCTCCGTCACGTTGGCGTCCGCGGGTTCGTGGGTGGCGCTCAGCGTCAGCGTCTCACCGACGCGCAGCGTCGCGGACGTCTGGGAGAGTGCCAGCGACGTCATGGGGATCACCTTGAGGGCAACCGGAGCCGTCCCCTTGTTGGCGGGCCAGTCCCACACGTGCAGGTAGATGGACGATGGGTCCCCGCCGATGCTCGTCAGCACGTCCTTCAGTGGGACGTCGAAGTGGCGGTGAACCAGCCCGTCCTCCCCGCGTTCGGTCGGGTAGACCTCGGCTCCGCGTTCGACGATGGGGCCATCGGCGGTGGCCGAGAAGCCGACGGCCGATATGGGCGAGGAGTCAGCGACGTCGAAGGAGAGCGTGCGGTCGTTACCGTCACCGCTCACCGTCACGTTCGAGATGACGGGGGCCTTGGTGTCCAGCGTGAGACCGTAGCTGATCTGCTGGGTTGAGGGCGAGGGTCCCTCGGTCGTGCCCTCGATCGTCAGCGTGTAGCGTCCATCCGGCAGCTCGCTTCCATCGGGCGCGTAGCCGGAGAACCAGGGGTCGCATCCGGGCACAGAGTCCTCGACAGTGCGCGGCGAGCGCTCCTGCACGTCGTAGATGGACCGATCCGCGCGCCCACACGTGAAGGTACGGATGGTCTGTCCGGCCTCGTTGGCGAAGGTGTAGGTCAGGGAGGACACGGAGCGCAGCAGCACAGTGCCCGGGTGCACGCCCCTGCGCGCATTCTCATCCGTCGAACGGGTGATGATGAAGAGGTCGGGATCGACCCCGTTGATCATCCGCTCGTCCTCGACGTCGAAGGGGCTCTGCTGCCCGAACGGGAGGTTTCCGTCCATGAAGGTCGACCCGTAGCCGCTGATGTGGTTGTTCGGGGTGACCTGGTCGAAGATGGCGGGCGCGCCCCAGGAGCCGTAGAAGCCCATGTAGGGGACGGTGAGATTCGGAGCTCCGTCGGCGCTCGTGAAGGTCACGGCACCGTCGATGAACGTTCCCTTGGGGGTGTTCGCGGCCGCGTACGAGGCGAAGGCCTCGCGCGGGGTCACGGTGACGGTCACGGTGGCCTCCCCCTTGGCGGGCACGGTCACCGAGTCCGCGGAGAACGTCAGGTCAATGCCCTTCCCCGCCCAGTTGGTCGAGTGGTGCGACAGCAGCATGCTCTCGACCTTTTCGGACAGCGCCTGGCCGCCCAGGGTATAGGTGCGCGCACTGTCGGAGACGTTCGTGAGGGTGACCTGGAAGCTCCAGCCGGAGGTACCCTCACCCAGGTCGGCCTTGGGACGCGACGGATTGGCCGCGCCGACGACGGTCGGGTACACAAACGAGGTCGTGGCCCCCGCAGCGTCAACCAGGCCGGCACCCACTCGGCGAGGCGAGTAGAAGGTACCGTCATCCTGCTGCGCGTCCGCGATCGGGCGGGCAGTGCCCATCAGGAGCTTCGTGACGACGGCGTTCTTCTCGGCGTCCGACAGACCCGCGAACGCCGGGTCGGATGCCACGCGCTGACGCACGAGGGTAGCGACCGCGGCGGCCTGACCCGAGGCCTCGGCCGTACCGGACTCGTTGTCGTAGTCGTTTCCGGGCGTGGCGGACGCGACCCTGCCACCGGGTGCTGCGATCTCGGGCTTGAGCCGCAGGTCAGGGGTGGCGCCGGTGGAGGAGAAGTCCGACGCGGACAGGCCCTCGGGCACGGTGAGGGTCGTGGAAGCAGAGACGCCAACCTCGATCGATCCAGTGCCGGAGGCCTTGATCGCGTCGTAGAGGCGGTTGCGATCCGAGGTCGTGATGGTCCCCATCGGGATGCTAAACCAGCGGTCGACCGACCACTTCACGGGGGTTTCGGTGTCGTACCAGTGGCCGAGCAGAACGCCGGCGGGCTTGCTCGTCAGGGACTTCAGGGCCTTGATCTTGTGCTTGACCTCCACGTCTTTGCCCCGCGAGTCGGTGCCTCCCAGCTCTTCGAGGAGGATCGTGTGGGACAGGTCCCCGTAGTCCGCGCCCAGGTTCTTCGTCAGGTCTTCGCTCGAGCCGTTTCCGGCGTAGACGACGCGGTAGGTTCCTTCGGCAAGGGAGTCAAAGCCCGGTCCGTCGCCCTTGCCCATGCGGGTCACGGGGCGATATCCGATCAGGTGATCGCCGAAGGTGATGGCTCCCATGATCTCCTGCTCGTTGACCGAGGCGACCGCGAGGGTTGAGGAGAAGGCGGCCGGGAAACCGAGCGCGCCATTGTCCGGGTCGTCCGCGCGCCCATAGCGCTCAACGTCCCCGGCGGGCGCGTAGACGGTCGTGCCCTGCGCACCGAAGGTCTCATAGACCTGAGAATAGAGGGACGCGGCGGCGTCATTCATTCCTTCGGTCTTGGAAAAAGACACGGAGATGACGTCGGGGCGCAGGACCATCGCGTCGTCGAGCGCCGCCAGCAGGTCGACATCGCTGGCGTGATTGCCCGGATCCTTCGTTACCTTCGCGACGATGAGCTGCGCCTGGGGTGCCGCCCCGGAGAACTGTCCCCCGTTGGCCGCCGCGAGCGCGGCGACGCGCGTGCCCTGGGTGTTCGCAGCGCGCGCATGGTCGTCTCCTTCGTCCGTGGCGAGCACGTTCGTGTCCCCGTCACCGTAGTCGTAGGCGAAAGGAATCTTGGGGCTGACCCAGACTCCCGCCTTGCCCACGCCCAGCTGGGAGGTCAGGGAAGCTGCCGCATCCTGCGTGAGGCGCAGTGACGCGGCATCCATGTCGCCGGCAAAGGCCTCGTGCGAGGTGTCGATACCACTGTCGATGAGCTCGATGACCTGGCCCTGCCCCTTCTGGGAGGCCGCGTTGGCTCGCATCATCTGCGCCGCCGACCCGGGCGTGATGCCGGAGTCTCCACCGCCGGCAGCGGCGCGGTATTGTCCGTTGATCTCCTCGTCGGTGACGAAGGAGTTGTCTCCATCGAGGAAAGCGCCCTTGACGCCAGCCGTCGCCCGGATCGCACCGAGAGTCGAGGCAGGTGCCTGGATGGCAAATCCATCGAAGGCGTGGAGGTAGTCGCGCACATCGGAAATGGTGGCGCCCGGGCTGGCCGCGGCCACGGCCTCGCCGATGCGCGTTTTCATCTGCGCGTAGTACGCGGCGCGGTCGACTCCGTCATCACGCGCGTCGAGTTGGACGATGATCGTGCTGGGCGAGTCATCGCCGGCCTGCTGGGACGACGAGGCCTGGGTTGCGTCGGCGTCGGCCCCGAAGGCCGCGGGCACGCCGGCCGTCGTGAATGCGAGGGCGCCGGCCGCTATCAGCGTCAGCGCTACGCGTCGGTAGTGGAACATTGTCGGCTCACTTTCTTCACACCTAAAGTGTTGAGCTGCATGAGGGTGGGTGATCGCGCGGCACATCCCCGTGGACGCACGATGTGGCGGGCGCAGCGAGAGGTTGCGCCTCACGTGTTCCCCTCGCGGGCGCGCCCGCTCCCCCGGAACGAGTCCGGTGAGGGCGGGCGCGACGCGTGGGTATGCATTGTCGTCAGGCGCTTAGTGGATCCACTGGCCCGAGTCGGAGAAGCGGTAGTACTTCCATCCGATCCAGACGCGGCCCGTCACCATCTGGCCGCTTCCGGGCTTCAGGTAGTACCAGGCGTCGCCATCCTTCACCCAGCCAGTCAGCATCTTGCCGTTGGCGGGGCTCAGGTAGTACCAGTGCGCGCCATCCTTGACCCATCCCGTGACCATGGTGCCCGTGGCGGGATCCATGTAGTACCAGGAGACGCCATCAAGGACCCAACCGCTGGCCTGCGCGCCCGAGAGGGTGTGGTAGTACCAGTTGCCCTGCTCGAAGACCCAGCCGGTACGCATGTAGCCATCCGCGTCGAAGCGGTACACCTGGCCGTCGATGGTCTTGGTGGTGCTGGTCGGGTAGGTGCCATCCGCGTAGCGGTACCACCAGCCGCGAGCGCCCCAGGCCCATGCGCCCTGGGCGGGCGTCGTATCAGACGAGGCCTTGAGGGTCACGGTCGTCGAGGTGACGGCGTGGGGGTCCTGACGCACGTCGACGCGCAGGGAGACATCAGCGCTGGTCGGGGTCCAGGTGTAGGAGTCGGTGGACGCGCTCTCGTCCGAGCTGCCCTGCATCGAGTCCCAATCCTGGAGGACCGTTTCGGTGCCGTCGGCGCCGATCTGCACGACGCGCATCTCGCGTCCGCCCAGGGTGCCGCCCTGCGCGGAGACGTTGATGGTCGTCGGCGTGCCCACCGAGCTGGTGAGCGTGTACCCGGCCCCGGCCTCGTTGATGCCGGTGCCCGAGACCGTGACCTGGGGGGTCGTGTACTCGAAGAGGTTGGCCGTGTTGTAGCCGGCGTCCTTCATCGCGGTTTCGGTGAGCGTCCACGCCTTCGAGCCCTTGGGGGCGGCGACGTAGATCTCGGTGCCCGCCTTAAGGTCGTCGTCCATGTCGGCGGCGAGCTTGATCTCCTCGACTGTCGAGGGCAGGACCAGGACGCGGGGCGTGTCGAACCAGAAGGTGAAGCGGGTCATCCCCTCACCGAAGTAGGCGCTGTCGGGGCGCCCGTTGGAGGCCTTGCCCTCGTAGTAGAACTCGCCGTCGTTACCGCCGCGCACGATGATGTGGCGCGGGGCTGCGCTCTCGCGCGGGGTCATCCACAGTTCCGTGACCTTCGAACCCAGCTCGATCGTGTCCAGGCCGTTGCCAACGAGGCCGCGGGCGACCGTCACCGAGTCGGGGATGACGAGGTCGGTGAGGTTCGCGTCGCCGTCGAAAGCACCGTAGCCGATGGTCGTCAGGCCCTCGGGCAGGACGACGCGACGCAGGGACGTGTTGTGCGCGAAGGCTGTGTCGGCGATAGCGACCGTGCCGTCGGGAACCGTCACGTCGGTGTCTGTCTTCGTGGGCAGGTACAGGACCAGGGTACGGCCAGCGTCGCCCTTGCCGTACAGGGCACCGTCTTCCACGGAGTACACCGTGTTGGCGGGGTCCACGGTCAGCGAGGCGAGGTTGTTCGCGTCCACGAATGCGGATTCTCCGATGGTGGCAATGCCCGAGCCCAGGTGGACAGAGGTCAGCGCGGTGTCGTTGGAGAAGGCACCCTTACCGATCGAGGTCACCGAGTCGGGGAGTGTGGCGGAGGTGAGCGCGGTGGTATCGAAGGCGTTGTCGCCGACCTCGGCCAGGCGATTCAGGTCGGGACGGAAATTCACCTCGGCGAGGGACTTGTCGTAGCGGAAGGCACTATCCGGCAGCATCGTGGCGCCACCCAGGTCAACGCGCTCCAGCTTGGGCATGTACCAGAAAGCCGTGTCGTCCATGGACTCGAAGGCGTCAGGCAGGGTCAGGGACGTGATCCGCGCCCCCACGAACGCACCCTTGCCAACGTTACGCAGATGCGAGGGCAGGGTCACGGAGGTGATCTGCGCAGAGGCGAAAGCACCCTCGTCGATGAATGCGGTTTCCTCGGCAACGGTGTACGAGCCGCCCGAGTTCTTCGCCTGCGGGTATGTCGCCAGGTGCGTCAGATCCTTCGTGTACAGGACACCGTCGAGGCTCTGGTAGTTCTGGTTCGCCGCGTCAACCTCGATGCTCTCCAGGAGCGGGGTGCGCGCAAATGCTGCGAACAGGCCGTCGGCCTGGACGTTCGGGCCGACGTGGACGGAGCGCAGTTTCTCCATGTCGGAGAAGGTCTCGAGGCCTGCCGTCTTAACAGATCGAGGCAGGGTAACGCGCTCAAGAGGGGTGTAGGCGAAGACGCGGTCCCCGATCGTCTCCAGCTGCGAGGGGTGCGCGTCGTCATCCTGGAAGGTCACCTGGGTCAGCGGCTGGCCCGCGAAAGCAGAGTCGTCGATTGCGCGCACGCTCGCGGGGATCCACACGCTGGTCAGCTGCGCACCACTGAAGGCGTTCGTGCTGATCTCGGTCACCCCCTCGGGGATGCGCACCTGCGTTGCGCTACCCGTGTACGACACGAGGACGCCATCGTCGATGGTGAAGCCATCGGCATCGGCGCGCAGCGGGGCGGCAGCATTGACCTGACCGAATGCGCCCGTGTCGGCCGCAAGCGCGGCAGGGACACCTACCCCGGTCAGGGACAGGGCGCCGGCGAGCGCAAACGCCAGCACAATTGAGTTGCGATGGGACATATGAGACCCCTTCTATTGACAGCTGGTAAGGGTGGGCTCCGTGCTCACAACACGATCCCCGGTGTCAAACATATCCCTTTGGAGGGTTTTCAGATACCCCCTGAGACACACCTTCTCACCATGTGTCGGTGAGTGTATTGCTTCTTTGCATGGAGTACCCTGCATCAACCCACGCAATCGGGGAACACGCAGGGACCGGGCACGGGGACTATTTCACCCGATTTATCTAGGGTTTTACAGCATCTTTCCAACGCATCTGACAAATCGACCAGGCGCGCAGATTATGCTGACAGAGTCCAACGATTAGCCGCATACAAGTGTCCCCCTTGTCGATGGATCGACCTAATGGTCGAAGAGGCAATGAACGAGTCCCTCCCCTGCCCACTCTTCCTCGCGCAGACTCCCCTGACATCCATCGACCAGATGGCTTGGTGCATGGGTGAGAAAAGGCCCGCGCCCCCGGAGGTCATCCGGGGGCGCGGGCGCATAGTCTCACAGCTCGGTGTTGCGCCTTATCTGTCAACTCAGGAGGCGCCCCGAATCGGCGAAGTTGTACCACGTCCAGCCAATCCAGTGACCACCCGTGTACATCGCTCCCGAATCAGTGCTCAGGTAATACCAGGAACCACCATCCATCAGCCAACCGGTCGCCATCGCACCACTGGACCCCAGGTAGTACCAGGTAGAGCCATCCTTGACCCAGCCGGTCGCCATCGCACCACTGGGCATCAAGTAATACCACGTCGAACCATCGAGCAGCCAACCCGTGGCCATCGCACCACTGGACCCCAGGTAGTACCAGGTAGAGCCATCCTTGACCCAGCCGGTCGCCATCGCACCACTAGACGTCAGGTAATACCACGTCGAACCATCGAGCAACCAACCCGTGGCCATCCGACCCGACGCCGGATCCAGGTAATACCAGGACGAGCCATCCTTCACCCAGCCACTTGCCTGAGCACCCGACGCATGATGGTAGAACCATGCACCGTCCTCACTCACCCAACCAGTACGCATATACCCGCGAGCGTCAAAACGATAGACCGAGTCACCAATCTGCACCGACACACCAGCCGGGTACGAACCATCCGCATAGCGATACCACCAGCCGACCGAATCACTGATCCACGCCCCACCCTGCGGCGTGGGCGCAGGAGTCGGATCCGGAGTCGGAGCCGGGGTCGGAACAGGCGTCGGATCCACACTCGGAGCCGGGTCTGGCGTCGGTTCGGGCGCAGGAGTCGGAACCGGATCCACAGTCGGCTCGGGCGCAGGAGTCGGAACCGGATCCACAGTCGGCTCGGGCGCAGGAGTCGGAGCCGGGTCTGGCGTCGGCTCAGGTGCAGGAGTCGGAACCGCGCCCATCGTTAGGTTCGCCGAAGCCACCAGGTACGAGGCGTCACGCGCGTCAATGCGCAGGTGAACATCTGTCACGGCTGGCGTCACCGTCACATCCATCGAGGCAGTATCCGCATTCTGACTCTCAGGCATGTCGGTCCAGTCCTGAAGGACAGACTCAGCGCCGTCCGTACCGATCTGCACGACACGCACCTGTCGTCCGCTCGGAACACCGCCCGCCACGGTAGCTGTCACGGTCGCAGGCGCGCCCGACGGTGGCCTCATGGCGTAGTTTGCCCCCGCCTCGGCAATACCTGAACCAGACAGCGTCAGAGACGCAGGAGCGAAGGAGTGCAACTGCGACGTGTCGTAACCCGAAGCTACCATTGCGGCCTTTGCAACTGACCACGCGTGAGATCCTTCGGTTCCCGCCACATAGACGTGCGTGTCGTCTCGGAATTCCTGGTTCTCGTAGCCACTGAGGTCAAAAGTCGTGAGGCTTGCCGGGAGGATGATGAAGCGCGGGGCGATACCCAAATAGGAAATACTCGTCATTCCCTCACCGAAGAAGGCACTCTCTCCGCGCTTGCCATCTGCTGGCCCAGTGTGCACAAATGAGCCATCGACACCGCCTCGTACGACGAGGCGAGGAACCTGTCGCACAAGCAAATCGTATATCTGGATTTCCTTGATCTGCTGCCCAAACACAAGGGTCTGTACCCCCACATCATGAAAGCCGTTGGCGACCTGCAGAGAGTCGGGGATGACAATGTGACTCAACTTGGTACAGCCCTCAAACGCCGTGTTTTCAATGGTTGTCAAGCCATCGGGCAGGTTGATGCTCGTAAGCAACCTGTTTCCTGCCAGGCTCGACTCGCCAAGAATACGCACCGTGGAAGGCAGCGTGATAGAGGTGAGATTCGTGTACGAAAGCGCATAATCGTCTATTTTCTCGGTCCCATCCAGGACCTCGTAGGAGCTACCGATGTCCAAGCGTCTCGGGAAAAAAACTAAGTGCTTATGGTCCTTCGTGTAGAGGACGCCGTTGACAGTCTCGTAGTTCGGATTATCCGCATCCACCTCCAGGTGGGACAGACACCAGAACATGTCAAAACTAACGCTCAGCGAACCCATTTCAACTTTGGGCCCAACATGAAGGGAGTTCAGCAACCCCATGCCGTAAAACGCGCCCTGTTGGAGCTGCTCGACCGAGCGAGGCAGCACGAGGTCCTCAACCCCCGTAAAATCGAATGCCCTGTACTCGATGCGCCTCAGCTGGGATGGATGTTCATCGTCGTCCTGGAAAGTGATCGTCTTCAGTTCGGAACCGCTGAATGCGCGTTCTCTCACCTCCTGAACGCTTGCGGGAACCCAGACGTGTTCGACGTCCTTCTTCTTGAAGGCTTCTTTGCCGATCACGGTCACGCCGTCAGGGATCGCAATGTCCGTCGCCTCACCCGTGTAGGCAGTGAGGACGCCGCCCGAAATCACGAAGTCGTCGGCCGAAGAGGGACGCACGTCAATCACGGCCGAGGCGACTTTGACCTCACCTGCGGGGGTCGTGACGCTAGCAGTCAGCGTCGCGCTCGCCGGCCCACGAGGGGCATACAGAGTGGCGGTCGGCCGGTCCTCCTCGGTGGTCAGCGTCCCCACCGAGGAAGAGTCAAGTGCCCAAGACACGTGACTCCCTTGAAGTGAAGGGGCTAAAAGCGCGTTGACGAGCAGTTTGCGGCCCCCTGCGACCGTCAACGTGGATTCCGGCAGCTCGATCCCAGTCTCCTCGGATACGGAACGGACCTGGATGTGAACAGTGTCTGTTACGTCATGGGCCCCGTCGTAGATCGCGGTTACCTGCGCATCGCCCGGGGTGAGGGCGGTAACGACACCGTTCGCATCCACGGTCGCCACGGACTCGTTCGCAGACTCCCAGGTGAGAAAGTCGGAATTCTGACGTGGGTTCTCATGACCGAGGGGCTCGACAGCGACGCTCTGGCCCGGGGCCAATGCCGTGCTGTGTGGCCATAGCTGCAAAGACGGATAGAAGTCCGGATCAAATGGGATCTTGCATTCCGCTGTGCGGTGACCGACCGGATCGTCGTCTTCAATAGCGGCACCATTGGCCGCCGGGACACCGACAATGGTAAAAGCTAGAGCACCGGCCGCGGCGAGCGCCAGCGCCTTCAATGTTCGTTGGGACATCGTTGTCTCCCCTTGTGCTACACGTGGGTCAAGGATGGGCGTGAACCGCGACTATGCGGCCACTCTCTCACAATAGGACGCCAAAGATTCCTCCGTAAGTCTTTTGGTTGTTTTCGTGGAAATTGCCCCGCGCCCCCGGACGCAGTGTCCGGGGGCGCGGGGCAGGATCAGCCATCTCAGTCGCTGACTACGCGATCAGCTGACCATTATCAGCAAAGTGGTACCAGGTACCCCAGATGCGCAGCCAGCCCGTTGTCATCGCACCGGAGGGGCGATTCAGGTAGTACCAGTGCCCGCCCTCCTTGAGCCAGCCCGTCGCCATCGCGCCGTTTGCGGGCGACAGGTAGTACCAGGTGGCCCCAACTTTCACCCATCCCATGGCCATGACGCCAGTTTGCGGGCTCAAGTAATACCAGTGCACACCGGAGAGCAGCCAGCCGCTGGTCTGCGCCCCGGAAGCCGCGTGGTAGTACCATTGCCCACCGTCGAGCACCCAGCCGGTACGCATGTAGCCCGAAGCATCGAAACGGTACACATTCCCGTCGATGACGACAGCCTCTCCCGAGGGGTAGGAACCGTCCTCGTATCGGTACCACCAGCCTCGACCGTTGCGTTTCCAGACGCCCGCCTTGTGCGCAGGGGCCGGGGCACTGACGTGGATCGTGGCGCTCGCCGATACGAGCGAGGGCTGCGTCGGGTCGTAGACGGTCACCGTCGCATCCCCCGCGCCCACCGCTGTCACGGTGCCGTCCTGACTGACCGTGGCCACGGCCTCGTTCGACGAGGACCACACCACATCGGTCACGCTCGCATCCGCGGGCTCATGGGTGGCGCTCAGCCCGACGCTCTCCCCGACGGACAGGGTCGCGCCAGTCTGCGAGAGCGCGAGCGACGTCATGGGAACGGGCTTCAGATCCACCTTCACCGTCCCCTTGTTCACCGGCCAGTCCCACACCTGCAGGTACACGGTCGCAGGATCGCCACCCGAACGCTCGGCAATCTGAGACAGTGGCACCTCGAAGTGGCCGCCGTGCCGTCCATCGTCCCCGCGTTCGTCCGAACCGTAGAACTTCTCGCGCATGAAAGGCTCGCCGTCCGCGCTCCACGAGAAGCCGTACGCGGCGATAGGCGAGGAATCGGTGGCGTCGAAGGAGAGCGTACGCTCATCTCCTTCGCCCGATATCTTCACGTTGGAAATGACGGGCGGCGCCGTGTCCAGCGTTACCACATGGGTGAGGCGCTCGGTACGAGGCGAGGCACCGCCGGTCGTGCCTTCGATCGTGAGCGTATAGCGTCCGTCGGCCAGCGCACGCCCTTGCTCGTCGTATCCATCAAAAAGCGGTTGACTACCGAACGCAGCTTCCGCGGTGCTAACCTCGGAGTAGCGTCCATTCGAGACATTCCGACTCTTGGGCGCTCCCCCGTAGGTGTATGAGCGCACGACGTCGCCGGCCTCGTTCCGATAGGTGTAGGTCAACGACATGACGTCGCGCAGCAGGACCGTCGCCGGTGTCGCGTACGTCCGGGCGTTTTCTTCCGTCGACCGCGAGACGATGTAGAGATGACGATCATTCGTGCTGATCGCCGCAGCTTCTTCGACGTCGAACGGGTTCAACTGCCCGAGGGTCAGCCCGTGGAAAGCCATCGTGGACGTGCCGATCATTCCCTCGCCGTATACGGGACTGTCGAAGATCGGAGTCTCATCCGCCGAACCGTAGTAACCCAGGTACGGGACCGTCAGGTCGGGTTGCCCATCCGTGCTCACGAAGGTCACCGCGCCGTCAATGAACGTGCCCTTGGGCGTCTTCTCAGAGACGATCGAGGCGAACTGCGGCGTCGGGTTCACGCTGACGGCCACGGTCGCACTCGACGCCGCGGGCACGGTGACCGTGTCTGCAGAGAAGGTCAGGTCGATTCCCCTGCCGGCCCAGTTCGTCGAATGCTTCGCATAGAGCGAACCTGTCACGTTTTCAGAGAGCGCCTGTCCGCCCAGCGTGTATGTGTGGGCAGTGTCGGACAGATTGGTCAACTGCACCTGGAAGGTCCACCCGCTGGCGCTCTCGCCCAGCTCAGCCTTCGGTCGCGACGGGTCCGAGGCACCCACAACGCGCGGGTACACCGACGAGGTCGTGGCTGCCTGCGCGTCCACCATGCCTGCGCCGACCCAGCGCGGGGACCAGAAGGCGCCATCCGCTGCAGACGTATCGACGATCGGGCGCGCGGTCCCCATCAGGAAGCTGGGAACCAACGCGGACTTGTCCTCGTCGCTCAGCCCCGCGAACATCGGATCGGTCGCCATGCGCTGACGCACGAGGGCAGCGACACCGGCAACTTGAGCCGACGCCTCGCCGGTACCCGGCATCCGTCGATAGTCATTGCCGGGGATGGCAGCGTTGACGTTGCCGCCGGGCGCGGCGATCTCGGGCTTGAGCCTCATGTCAGGGCCTGGACCCCACGAGGAGGAACTCCACGGCGCGAGGCCATCTGTCCCCTGCAGCGTGGATCCGCCGACGGCAGCCACGGCGAGTACAGAGGAGTAGGAAGCGGGTGCACCGATTGCACCCAAGTCACGCACGCCCGTGCGCCACTCGGCTCGCCCGCTGTCTCCCACTGGCGCGTCAACCGTGATACCCGCGCCGGAAAGCCGGGCAAAGACGTCGTCGTACAGTGCCGACGCTTCACCGTCGAGATCACGATTCGCCATGAAGGACACGCAGACCGTGTCCGGCTTCAAAACCATCGCATCATCGAGGGCCGCCAACAGGTCACTGTCACGCACGGTCCAAGTGCTATTAGAGAGAACCTTGGCGAGGATGAGCTGCGCATCGGGCGCACTCCCCTGATAGGTCGCTCCGTTGGCTGCCGCGAGCGCCGCCATGCGAGTGCCATGAGCGTGCACCGTAAAGTCTTGCGGACCATAGCCATAGCCGATGTATGGGTTCGTGTCACGGTCCGCATAGTCGTAGACGAAAGGAATCTTGTCACTGACCCATGCGCCGCCTTGACCGGCATCCAGCTGGGAGGTGAGGGACTCCATCTTGTTCTTCGGTAGGCGCAGCTCTGCGGTGTCCATCATGCCGGCGAAGGCCTCGTGTGAGGTATCGAAACTCGCGTCAATGACTTCGATGACGCGCCCACGTCCCCGACCAGCTACCTGATCGGAGCGAGTTTCCTTCGCCGGATCGGCAACTGCCACGCCGCCATCCCCTGACATTTCGGGATAGAAGACCGGCTCACGCTGCCCGTCGAAGAACGCGTCCTTGACGCCCTGCACGCTCTTGATGGCCCCGAGGGCAGACGCGGGAGCAGTGATCGCGAAGCCGTCCAGGGCGTGGTGGTAATCCCGCACGTCCCCGATGGTGCTGCCCGGTGATACCTGGCTGACGGAGCGCGCGATGCGCTGCTTGACGTCCCTGTACGCGCCCGCCCGGTCGCCGCCAACAGCGTCCGGCGCAAGCTGGACGATGATGCTGGTCGCCTCATCTGCTACGGCCACACCGGGCGCAGAAGCCTCGGCGCTGTCCGTATCGGCCGCAAACGAGGGCGTCACGCTCATGGTAGTGATAGCGAGGGCGCCAGTAGCGACTAACGCTAGCGCCGACAAACGCCGATGACACATCTGCAACTCACTTCCTTAACAGCTGGTTCAATAGGGAGCGCATAGGCGCAGCTCTCCTGCTTTTAGAGTAAGCCCTGATCACCCATTGCAGGATAGTTGTCGCGAATTTCTCACACCGTCCGCCAAACAGTTCTCGCGCCCATTTGTCGCATACTGCATCACCTTGTTGAATCCCACGCCAGCATGATGGAGATCTACCCGGTCACTCCATCGGGCCACTGTCAAGGACTTGCCACAAGTTTGACCAAATGTATTAAATAGGGCCTGTTGGGGGAGGAGGAGAAAGCCGTATCACTGGGCCTGTGTGCAAGTTGTTGACGGTTTGTATGTGCGGCTGTTCTCCAGGCCGCTTGGTGTAGTTCGTATTCGATGGGGATTTGCCGCCGAGGCTGGTGTGGATGCGGCGGCGGTTGTAGAAGTCTTCGATCCAGGTGACGACCCCGGTGTAGACCTGGTCGCGGGTGGTGAAGGCGCGCCGGTAGTAGTACTCGGTTTTGAGGGTGGCCCAAAAGGATTCGGCCATGGCGTTATCCCAGCACACTCCGGCCTGCCCCATCGACACGGTCCCGTGGACGGCGCGCATGTAGTCGGCTAGCTTCTGGGAGGTGAACTGTGTTCCCCGATCAGCGTGGAGCACGACCCCACGGGGGAAGCCACCACGGGTGGTAGCGGCCATGTCGAGCGCGGTGATGACCAGGTCGGTGCTTTGCTGCTCACCCATGGCGTATCCGAGCACTCTACGCGAGTGCGCATCGCGGGGCATGTTTAATTGTCTGTGTATCCGTCTTTTGTTTGAAAGGATTGATGCATGATGAATGATGATGTTGTTGTGGCTCGCGCTAGTGGGCGTGAGGCTATGGAGGACCTGCGTCGCTCGGGGGCGTTGGATGCGTTGTTTGAACGTCTTGATGCTGGCGAGGTCGAGATGACGGGCAGCCAGGGATTGTTGCCCGCGTTGCTCAAGGAGGCGTTGGAGTGCGGGTTGGCTGCTGAGCTTTCTGAGCATTTGGGGTATGAGAAGGGCCAGACCAGCGCGCAGGCGCGCTCGAACACGAGGAACGGCACGACGAAGAAGACCGTGATGTCGGAGGTGGGAGCCTTCAAGATCGAGGTCCCCGGGACCGGGCAGGCTCATTCACCCCGCGCCTGGTACGCAAAGGACAGCGGCGCCTCGATGGCTTGGATTCAATGATTATCAGCTTGTACGCCGGGGGGATGACGGTACGCGATATCCGCCATCACCTGGCTTCGACCATCGGCGTGGAGGTCAGTGCCGCAACGATTTCCACGATCACTGAGGCGGTGTGCGACGCTGTCTTGGAGTGACAGCACCGCCCCTTAGAAGCGTTCTACCCGGTGATCTACCTGGACACGATCCGCATCAAAATCCGAAGCGATCACACGGTGGAGAACCGGGCCGCTCACCTGGCGGTCGGAGTGGACATGGAGGGCGTCAAGCACGTGCTGGGCATCTGGGTCCAAGCCGATGAAGGCGCGGCTTTATGGGCCCACGTGTGCGCCGAGCTGGCCAACCGGGGCGTGCGCGATGTCCTGATCGTGTGCTTCGACGGATTGGCTGGTCTGCTCGAAGCCATTGAAGCGCGCCTGGCAGCGTTTCACGCCGTTCTTAGCGTTCCCGCCCATGGCGCGCCGCGTCGTGTACACCACCAACGCTATCGAGTCCTTGAACTACCAGCTGCGCAAAATCACTAAGAATCGCGGGCATTTCCCCAGCGAAGAAGCCGCCGTCAAACTCTTGCGGCTCGCCATCTGCGACATCGAAGACAAACGAGCTGCCCAGCGCCTCACAGACGCAGGAAAACCCGCCAACAAACGAACAGCCCCCACACGCCTCATCCAAGGACACACCACCACCAACTGGAAACAAGCCCTCACCCAACTCACCACCGCCTACCCCGACCGAATCACCCCCTACCTCTAACCCCATACACAGAACAATTGACAGGCTCGCACTGAGCTCGGAGAATATGCGCCCGCGCCCCCGGAGATTCTCCGGGGGCGCGGGCGAGCAGTCTCGCAGCTCTATCAGCCGTTCCACTGTCCAGACTCGTTGAAGTAGTACCACTTCCAGCCAATCCAATGACCACCGGTATACATCGCGCCCGAGTCAGTGCTCAGGTAGTACCAGGAGCCGCCATCCTTCAGCCAACCGGTCGTCAGCGCACCGCTGGGGGCCATGAAGTACCAGGAGGAGCCGTCCTTGACCCAGCCGGTCGCCATCGCGCCGCTTCCCGGCGTCAGGTAGTACCAGGTCGGACCATCAAGTAGCCAACCACTGGCCATCTGTCCGGTCGCCGGGTCCAGGTAGTACCACGCGGAACCGTCTTTGATCCAGCCGCTCGCCTGAGCGCCAGACGGATTGTGGAAGTACCACGCGCCATTCTCACTCGCCCAGCCGGTGTGCATGTAGCCATCCGCGCCAAAGCGATAGGTGGAGCCTCCGAGCTGTACCGTCTTGTTCGCCGGATAGGTGCCATCCGCATAGCGGTACCACCAGCCAACAGAGTCACTGATCCACTGGCCTCCCTGCGGGGTAGGAGCAGGAGACGGGTCCGGCGTCGGCTCAGGCGCGGGCGTCGGCTCAGGCGCCGGAGTCGGATCCGGCGAGGGCGCGGGCGTCGGGTCCGGGGTACCCGGGAGCTTGATCATGAGGCTGCTCGTCAGGTACGAGGCGTCGCGCACCTGGACGCGCAGGCTCACGTCCGCGGCGGACGGGGTCCACGGGAAGGTCACGGAGGAGGCCGCAGCTCGGTCCCCGCCGTCCGTTACCGTCGTCCAGTCGCGCACGAGCGTCTCAGTGCCGTCCACGCCGATCTGCACGGCGCGCACCTGCTGCGTGCCGGCGATGCCACCGGCGACCGTCGCGGTCACGTCGACCGACGCACCGACCTCGCCCGTGTACGTGTAGCTTCCCCCGGCCTCGTTAATGTTGGTACCCGCCAGGGTCATGGACGCGCCCGTGTAGGTGTGCAGGTGCGATGCATCGATGCCGGCCGACTCGAGCGCATCCTTGGCGACATTCCACGCCGGCTCTCCCTCGGCTGCGGCGACGTAGACGTGGGTGTCGTCCTTCTTCTCGTCGCTCAGCTCAGGCTCGAGGTCGAGTCGGGTGAGCGTGGAGGGCAGGACGAGGACGCGCGGGACGTCCACACCGAAGGACACGCGGGTCATACCCTCGCCGAAGTAGGCGCTCTGGCGGCGTCCGTTCGTCGGGCGACCGTCGTACACGAAGGAGCCGTCCACACCGCCACGCACGACGATGCGGCGAGGCATGGGAACCCAGCTGCCTTCCATGCGGATCGAGGTCACCTTGGAGCCGTACTCGACAAGCTCCAGGGAGTTTCCGGTGACACCACTCGAGCGCTCGACCGACTCCGGGATGATGAGCTCGGTGAGGGCCGTGGTGCCCGCGAAGGCGTCGTCGCCGATGACCTTGAGGCCCTCGGGCAGGACGACGCGGGTCAGCGTCTTGTTGTTGGCGAATGCAGTCGCGCCGATCTCGACCGTGCCCGCGCGCACCGTGTAGTCGGTGAGCGTGTTGGCGGCCGGGGACAGCATCAGGTGCAGGCCATCATCCGCCTTGCGGTACAGGACGTTGTGCTCAGCCGAGTACACCGGGTTGTCATCCGCAACGGTCAGCGTCGCGATCTTGCGGTCGTTGTACAGGGCGGTCTCGGCGAAGGAGGTGACGCCCGCTCCGATGTGGAACGAGGTCAGGGCCGTGCTCTCCGAGAATGCCTGCTCGCCGACCGTGGTCACGGAGTCCGGCAGGGACACCGAGGACTGTGCCGTGCGGCTAAACGCGAAGTCGCCGATCGTGGTCAGGCGGCCAAGCTCGGGCCGGAAGTTGACGCCGGCCTTGGCGCTCGTGGACTCAAACGCGCTGCCCCCCAGGGAGATCGTGCCGCCCAGGTCGATGCTCGCGAGCTTGTCGGCGGAGCAGAAGGCGCAGGTGCCGACCGTCTCGAACTTCTCGGGCAGGGTGACCGCGGTGAGCGCGGAGAGGCGGAAGGCCTCGTCCTTGATATCGCGCAGGCTGTCGGGCAGGGTCACGGAGGTGATGCCAGCCTTCTGGAAGGCCTTGGGCGCGATCGTCGCGACTCCGTCCAGGACCTTGTACGCGCCGCCGGGATTCTTGGCGGCCGGGTACAGGATCAGGCGCGAGTGGTCCTTGGAGTACAGGACTCCGTCAACACTCTCGTAGTTCGGGTTCACGGGGTCGACCTCGACGCTGGTCAGCGCGGTGGTCTCAGCGTAGCCCGAGGTTACCGAGTCGGCGGCGACGTTGGAGCCCAGCTTGATCGTGGTGAGCGCCGAGTTGTAGTCGAAGACCTCCACGCCCATCGTCACCACGGAACGCGGCAGCTCGATGGCCTCCAGGCTCGTGTTGGCGAACGCGCGGTCGGCGATCGTGGTCAGCTGGGCAGGGTGGGCCTCGTCGTCGACGAAGGTGATCTTCTTCAGCGAGCTGTAGATGAAGGCCTCCAGGCCGATCGAGCGCACCGAGGCGGGGACCGTCACGGACTCCACGGTGGAGCTCGCAAAGGCACGCTCGCCGATGGAGGTCACGGTGTCCGGCAGGGTGACGTCTGTGGCCGATCCCTTGTAGGCGATGAGGACGCCGTCCTCATTGATGTCGAAGTCGTCGGCGTCGGCGGCGCGCACCGTCACGGGGATGGACGCGGTCTTGGCCACGCCGGCTTCGGTGGTGACGGTCGCGGTCAGCGTGCCCGAACCCGCGTGATCGCCGGCGGTCAGGGTCGCCTTGCGCGTGTCTGTGTCGGCGGCGACCGTTGCCAGGTCGGCCGGCTCCACGCTCCACGTCACCGTTCGGTCCTTCAGCGAGGGCGCCAGGTAGGCCTTCACGGGGGCGGTCTCGCCCACCTTGACGTTCACCTGGGCGTCGGCGAGCTCGATGCCCGCGTCCTCTGAGATCGTGCGCACGCGGATCCGAGCGCTGGCCGACAGGGTCGGCTGGGACGCGTCAGTCGCGGTGATGGTCGCCTCGCCGGCGGCCAGGGTGCGGACCTCACCGTTTTCGTTCACGGTGGCCACGGCCTCGTTCGAGGACGTCCACACGAGGTCGGTGACGTTCGCGTTCGCCGGCTCGTAAGAGGGACTCAGCGTGACCGTCTCGCCCGCGACGACCTCGGAGTCCTGCGGGGTGAGGGCCAGGGAGGTCATCGGGATCGTGCTAAAGCGGATCACCTGGCGGGCCTGGTTCTTACCCCAGTCCCACGCGAACAGGTAGGCGGTCGCCGGGTCGGAGGAGTCCGCGCGGTCGATGAGGTCAGCCCACTTGATCTCGTAGTGCTTGGCGTAGGTGCCGTCGGCCTGACGGTTCGCGCCCACGGCCTCCTTCTCGTCGTAGTAGCGACGCGAGGTCGGGGACTCGGAGAAAGCGATGCCGGCCAGCGGCGAGTTGTCGGTGACGTCGAAGGACACAACGCGCTCGTCACCCTCGCCGGTCACCGTCAGGTTGGAGATGACGGGCGCCTGGGTGTCCAGGGTGAAGTCCCAGGTCAGCTGCGAGGCAACGCTCGAGGGCGCGACCGAGGCCGCGTCGATCGTCAGCTTGTAGCGGCCCGCGGGCAGCTCCTTGCCATCCTTGTCGAAGCCGTCGAAGACCGGGTTGTTGCCCTCCTGGCTTTCAATGGGCTCGACCTTGCTGGCGTGGTAGTTGAACAGCGACTTGCGGGCGCGCTCGAATGTGTACTCGCGCACGACCTCGCCGGCCTCGTTCGTGTAGGTGTAGGTCACCTTCGGCGAGTTACGCAGCAGGCAGGTGCGCGGCAGGATGCGTGAGGGGGCCTCGGGCAGCGCGGAGCGCGACATGATGAAGTACGCGGGGTCGACCGCGCGCACGTCGTCGAGTTCCTGTCCGGCGAGCGGGTTCAGGGCGCCCAGGGGCACCTCGGTCGCGGGGTTGATGAGGGTCGAGGAGCAGGCGTGCGCGGTGCTCGTCGTGCCGTCGTACCACTTGCCATCGAAGACGGCAGGCGCACCCCAGGAGCCGTAGAAGCCCATGTAGGGGACGGTCAGGTCGGGCTGACCGTCGGCACTTGTGAAGGTCACGGCGCCGTCGATGAACGTGCCCTTGGGAGCATTCTCATTCGCGTACGAGGTGAAGGCGCCCTGCGGGGTCACGGTGACGGTCACGGTCGCGGTGCCCTTGGCGGGCACGGTCACCGAGTCAGCGGAGTAGGTCAGGTCGATGCCCTGCCCCGCCCAGTTCTTGGAGTGCTCAGTGAAGAGGCCCCCCTCGACGATCTCGGAGAGCGCCTGGCCGCCCAGCGTGTAGGTGTGGTCGGCGTCGGAGATGTTCGTCAGGGTCACCTGGAAGGTCCACCCGTTCGTGCCCTCGCCCAGGTCGGCCTTGGGACGCCACGGGTTTTCCGCGCCCGCGACGCTCGGGTAGACGGTCGTGGTCGTGGCTGCGAGGGCGTCCACCTGGCCGGCGCCCACGCGGCGCGGCGAGTAGTAGGTGCCGTCGTTCTGGTCGATGTCGAGCAGCGGGTGGGCGGTGCCCATCATGAGGGTGGTGACGATCGCTGCCTTGTCCGCCTCCGACAGGGCAGCGAATACCGGGTCGTTGTTGACACGCTGGCGCACGAGGGTGGCAATGCCCGCGACCTGCGGGGTCGCCATGGACGTGCCCGACATGGACCGGTACGTGTTGCCGAGGACAGCCGCGACGATGTTGCCGCCGGGGGCCGCGATCTCCGGCTTGAGCTTGAGATCGGGCGTGACACCCCACGAGGTGAAGTCGGAGACCGACGGGTTGGTCGAGGCGAGCTTCAGGCCCGCGTGCGGATTGGAGATCGTGATGGAGCCGGACTCGCTGGCCTTGATGGCCTCGATGAGCGCGTCCTTCTCCTTCTTCGTGATGGTCACGGTCGGCATCGTGTGGGTGGTTTCAATGGTCGCCACGTAGGGGTTTTCGACCACCTCGGAGTCGCCGATGATGAGGGCGGCGGGCTTGGAGGTCAGCTGGGTGAGTCCCTTGACCTTGGCCTCGTGGGTCATGTCCGCGCCCGTCGCACTGTCGGAGCCGCCGCGGTCTTCGAGGACGATGACCTTCGACAGGTCGCCGGGGTGCTCGGCGACGAGCTTCTCGAGTGCGGCCGCGTCACCGATGCCCGCGTAGACGAGGGTGTAGGTGGCCTCGGGGATGTCGAGGAGGCTCGGCACGACGGCGTCCTTGAGGCCGCGCGACTTGCGGTAGACGACCTGGCGGTCGCCCACCGTCAGGTAGGGCAGGGCGTCCTGGTTGTTGACCGAGGCGACGGCCAGGGTCGAGGCGTAGGACCCGGGCTCGGAGACCGTGCCGGCGTCGGGGTCGGTAGCAAACGGCTTGTTCTTGCCGCTGTAGTTGGAGTATGCGCTGGAGTAGGAGTTACCCGCGGCGGCGTTGACGGTCACGCCGGCGGCAGCGAGGTTCTTGTAGACCTCCGCGTACATGGTTCCGGCCTCGGTGCCCATACCCGCGTCCTCGCCGAGGGAGAGGTTGATCGAGTCGGGCTTAATGACGACCGCGTCGTCAAGGGCCGCCAGGACAGTGTTGTCGGGGATCGATCCATCCTTGTCGGAGGCGACCTTAGCGACGATGATCTGCGCGTGGGGCGCGGTGCCCTGCAGGTCGGCCGCGTTGGCGGCGGCGATCGCAGCGACGTGGGTGCCGTGCGACAGGTCCTTGCTGGACTTGGGCAGCACGTCCGCGTCGTTATCCGCGTAGTCGAAGACGAAGGGGATCTTGTTGTTGAGGTAGGCACCGGTCTTGCCGTGCGGCAGCTTGCCGACAAGGGCCTCGACGTCCCCCTGGCTCAGGCGCACGTCGACGCCATCCATGGAGCCGGAGAACGCTTGGTGGGTGGCCTCGATGCCCGTGTCGATGACCTCGACGACCTGATGATCCCCCTTCTGGGTGGTCTGGTTCGCGCGCGTCATCTCCAGGGAGGAGGCGTTTTGCAGGGCGGGATCCACGGCCTCGGAACCCAGCGCGCCCGCGTCCCCCTCGACGACCATGGGCTTGTGGTGGCGCTCAATGAACGCGGCCTTGACGCCCTCGGTCGCCTTGATGGCGTCCAGGGACGAGGCCGGGGCTTGGATCGCGAAACCGTCCAGTGCGTGCGTGTAGTCGCGCACATCGGTGATGTCCGCACCGGGGACCACTGCCTCGACCGAGGTTTCGATGCGGTCCTTGACCGTCTCGTGCTTGGTTGAGGACGACAGGCCGAAGACCCGCTGGTACCACGGGATTCCGACTGAGCCGTCCTCGAGCTGGACGATGATCGTCGTCGGGGTGTCGTCGGCGGGGACGGTCTCGGGGGTGGCGGTCGGGTTCGGGGCCCCGGCCTCGTCGGCAGCTCCCGACTGCGGGGTGCCGGACTGGGCGTCGACGGACGAGGCGGGGGCGGGGGTGCCCGACTGGCTTTCCTCGGGGCTGTTGGCCGCGAAAGCCGCCGGGGTGGTCACGGCGGTCATGGCAAGGGTGCCCGCGGTTAGCAGCACCAATGCCGAGGTTGTGCGATGGGACATCTATGGCTCACTTGGTTGACAACTGGGTCAGGGCATGGCCGTGGATACGGCATAACCCAGCGTCTAGGGTAGGGTTCCCTACCCTTACTGAAAAGCCCCACCCGGTTTTCTTCTCAGCATCCGTCAAGGGCTTTACGTGGACATTTATCCGCCGTAAACTATTTCTCTTAGTATCACCTTAGTTACAATAGTCGCCCTTAAATCGCGCTGGTCGCGGCAGGAAACGACAAACCCGCCGAGGAGGGTGCGGACGCGGGGTCCGGATCCCCTCCTGGCGGGTTGTCAGTTGCGCGTGCTGCGGCGCGTGATGAGATCAGAGGATGACGGCAGTGCCCGTCGCGATGGCGGCAAGCATGCCGTTGTCGGTGCCGGCCGTAAAGTAGTCGACCTTGACGCCGACCACCGCGTTCGCGCCCATGGACTGCGCGCGTGCACACATTTCGTTGACGGCGGTCGCGGAGGCGTTGCCGATCTCTTCCTCGTACTGGGAGGCGCGGCCACCGAACACGTTGGACAGGCTCGCGCCGAAGTCCTTGAAAACGTTCACACCGGCGATGGTCTCGCCCGACACCATGCCGATGTAGCGCTTAATCGGTACACCCTCAACGGTCGGGGTCGTCACAACAAGCATCATTCACTCCTTCATGCGGGGGTAACGGATCAACATTACCCGCCATCCCGCGCGGAGGCTAGTAGGTCCGCTCGCGCACGAACCCAGGGCGCCTGATGCCCCGCTCGTATCGGGACCTGAAACCCAATCGGTCAGACACGGCGGTGCTAGCATCCGAATGTCATCCACGTTCGCGGGCGCAGCGGTGCGCCCCACAGCTCATTCGGAGCGCCGACATGAAAATGCACGTCTACGGTCCTGGCGGGCGGGACTGCCCCACCGTCCTCATCATTCACCCGATGCTGTCCTCGGCCTCGAGCATGAAGGCTGCGCTCTGCGACCACATGGGTCCCGGGCTGCGTTTCCTCGTTCCGGACTTGTCCGCTCACGGGGACGAGGCCTCGACCCCCTACGTGTCAGCTGCGGCCGAGGCGGCGGCGATCCACGAGTGGCTGACGTCCCACGAGGTGCGTTGCCTGGCTCTGGGTTTTGGGGCGTCGCTCGGCGGGGTCATCCTCTTTGAGCTGCTGCGATTCCCGGACCTCTCGTTCGATCGACTCTTTATTGAGGGAGTAAGCTTCTACTCGGGCGGGCCTGTGGCACGCGTTGGCGGAGCCGTTCTCAGCCGGGTGATGGTCGCCAAGCACCGGAAGGCCGTGCACGACCCCGAGGCCGGGGCACGCAAGCTCGCACGTCTCTACGGCGAGGAGGCGGCTCACGCGATGGTCGCCAGTTTCTCCGCGATGAGTGAGGAGAACATCCGCGCGATCGTGCGCGACTGCTCACATGTGAGCCTGCCGCCCCTCTCCCCCGCCGTTCAGCGGCGCTGCACCTTCGCGTACGGGGAGAAGGATTCAGACCTGCGGCTCGCGCGCCGCGTGATCCCGCGACTCTACCCGGAGGCCGAACTGCGCGTCTGGCCGGGCTGGGGGCACTGTGAGCGCATGAGCCGTGATTCGGTCGCCTACGGGGCGATGCTGCGGAACGTCGCCCTGGGCTCAGCATCTACTGATCGTTCGTGAAGGAGGCGATCACGCAGGGAATTCGCCCTCGCACGACGCGGTAGGTGACGCCCGTGCAGCCCATACGCTCAAAGAACGCCCGGTAGGACACCGGGTCGAAGTGCTCCTGGAAGTGCACGCCGAATCGGGAGATCACACTCAGGAACATGGTGTGCGCCCGCTTCTTGGGAATCACGTAGGTGGGCACGATGATCATGCCACCCGGGCGCACGACCCGCTTGAGCTCCTTGAGCGCGTCGCCCGGTTCAGGCAGCAAGTGGATGATATTGCCCGCCACGACGGCGTCGAACGAGTCGTTCGCGTAGCGCAAGTCGGTGATATCCGCCTGCTCGACTGTGACGTTCGAGTGTTTCGCGAGCTTCTTGCGTGCCTGCTTGAGCATCCCCTCGGAATAGTCGGTCGCAACCACACGCGCGCATGCGGGGGCGATGGCGGCGCTAATCGCGCCCGTTCCGCACGCACATTCAAGCACGGTGTCACCGGGGCGAATCAACCGGGCAACGGCACCGCCCGTCCCGTCGTACACCCTCCTGTTGAGCGCGTTGACGGCGAGGTCGTAGAGCGGGGCAACTCGATCCCAGAACAATGCTGAACACCTCCGTATTCCCATGCATCGCACGAGGCCGACGCTGCTTCGCGCTGCTGGACATGATACGCCTGCGTGGGAGATGCCGGGGCGGAAAGGGGTTCTGTGCACAGGAACAGAACCACGAAGGCGCACGCGGACAGGTTATGCGGATACGGATAGGTTATTCACTTGCGGATAGGTTAATGAGCTATCCGCATCGTCATAACCTATCCGCATGTTCGTAACCTATCCGTGTAGGCGATTACGGCGCCCCGATCCCAGATGAGATTATTCTTCCACCGTCGAACAAAGTGACAGGGCAACAAAAACCTATTGATACCCGAGTTCCAGGAAAGCTTGAGGCGACTGCAAGGCATCTGTCAGAAGCCCCGCCCGGGCAAGACCCACCACTTTGGCCACAGTCCTTGCCTGACAGTTGATCGCCCGCTCCGGATTGTGCTCAATATCGGTGAATGCATCGAACGTCATAACCTGCTTGACGACCTTTTCATCACGACAGAGCGCAGACGCATACAACCAGTCGTAGAAATAGGTCTTCGGCTCTAACGGGAAAACATCTGCAAAATACCTGAATCCAACAAGCTCGCCACTATTCCTCAATCGCCGATCTGTTTTTGCCGCACGACTCGAGGCGTTGAGAAGATCAACAAACGGACCCCCAAGCCGAAAGACTTTTGAAGCCTGGAAAGCACATTCAACACTGTAACTTCCGCGACCTGGATCCTCAATCATCAAATTAAACGCGCTTAACTGAACTCCAATGTCCCTTTTACTCCTGGACGACACCTCCAGAACGCGCGACGAAGGAAACCTATCCACATACGCCGCATGCAAACTTGCAACTGAACGCTGCTTCTGTCCAATAGAAGATCCGGGAAAATACTCAAAATCCAGAGATAGTTCCGAAACATACGGTTTATCAGAGTCAGGTACAAAGACAGGCCTACGAGCCATGATGAGCCCCTTTCTCGCTCAACACAGTATCCCAACGATCAAGGAAAGCAAAAATACTCAAACTCATTAAATTTTTCACTTCCATTGACCACAAATACTTTCACACTTGTTCAGGCTGTGCAACCTTGCGCTCCTGTTACGAATGTGTGCCTCACAAACAAGTCACTTCGTTCCTCTGTGCACCCATCCAGGTATCAGACTCTCATTTTGTTCTCACAGGCATTCGCGATAGCTCGGCGCGCCGAGTCCGAGGTACGCGCAGACTGAAGCAATGGCGGTACTGATCGCACCGGCGCCGCACGCGCTTTCGTGGATGCAGTCATCGCGTGCGACCGCCTCGCTCATACCGTCCTAGGCGGCTCGGTTGAACGCGTTGTCGAAGAAGTCATCGAGCGGGGCGCTTCAATCCCACAGCATGCTCAGCACCTCCGTGTGCTTGTGCGTGACGCGAGCCTTGGGCCGTCGTGATACCGGGAATGCTACGCCCAAGAAGGCGGGGCCGGGACAAAACGGGCTTCTAGGCGCGGGGACAAATCCGAGAGGGCGCATGCGGATAGGTTGTGCAGATCCGGATAGGTTATTCACTTGCGGATAGGTTAATAAGCTATCCGCATCGTCATAACCTATCCACATGTTCGTCACCTATCCGCGTAGTCGCGTGCAGCTCGCGGATCAGCTCGTTACACGCGATTATGCCCGCCGCACACGGCGCGCGTGGATGAAGGCACCGACTCCGTGAGCCACAAAGCCAAGGAGGCTATACCCGACCCCGTAGATGAGGGCACTGTCGTTGAAGAACAGGTACATCGGCGCCAGGAAACACACGAAGGGCACGAGCAGCCACAGGAGGCTGAACCCCTCCTTAACCCCGTCCCAAGCGCCAAACCCCATCGCTAGGAGTGGATTGATCGCGAGCAGGATCAGGAACGCGAGGCTCTTCACGATCTCCATCGAGTCCGAGACGCGCGAGACGCCAAACCACGCTGCGGGTACCAGCAAGTAGATGCCGAACAGCACGGCGATACGAATCCACGTTGATTTTGTCGCCCGCCTCATGGCTCAATGATATCTGTGTTCTGCGAGGAATAATCCGTTTTGACACATCAATCATGTATGCCTTGAGAAAGGCGCACGCCATCGAACGTCGCGGCGCGCACGAGACCGCCACAGGGCTACAGGCTAGCTGCAGAAGCTGCCGAAGAATCCGCTCTTTTTCTCAGCGAGGGCGTACTCCTCGTCGGTATGGTTCTTATCGCACCATTGATCCGGGGGAACCTGTTCCTTCACAGAGTCGATGTGCTTGCCGCAGCCCTTCCAGGTGGTCTTTCCGCATACCTCGCAGGTAGTGGGTCGACACATGATCGTCTCCTTCGTTGTCGTGCCTCGAGCCCCTCGTTGGACCCGCTGCATGGTGTTGCGAGCGTCCGCTCTCGGGCTGGTTGCGCCATCGCATGAGGCCAGTCGGAGGACCGAGTGCTCGGGTTTGTTGATCGGGACGCTCCCGGTTGTGACTAGAGATTCTACTGCTTCGGTCTCCGACGCGGGGTCGTTTGCGAGGCAGGAATCCTCATGCTTAGCCCTCTCCCTTCACCAGCACGGCCTCGGCCTTCTCTCCGAGCCACGCGCGCAGCGTCTGGATGCCGCCCGACAACATGGTGACGTTGAAGCCCGCGTGCCGCACGATGCGGTAGCCGATCCAGGAGCGCACGCCCGCGGCGCACATGACGACGAAGGACTGGTCGCCGACGCTCTCATCCACCCAGGCGCGGACTTCATCGAGGCGGTCGCGCAGCTGGGTGTGGGGAATGTTGAGGGAGTTCGGCGTATGCCCGGCCGCATACTCCCCCACGGTGCGCACGTCGAGGACCGGCGTGTCTTCGGTGAGGGCCTCCGGGCCGGTGAGGACGAGCTCGCCGGTCAACACGTTGTGGGCGACCATGCCGGTCTGGTTGACGGGGTCCTTGGCCTGGCCGTAGGGCGGCGCGTAGGCGAGGTCCAGGTCGATGAGGTCCATCGCCTTCAAGCCGGCTCGCATTGCGGTTGCGATGACGTCAATGCGGCGGTCCACGCCGTCGGCGCCCACGGCTTGCGCGCCGAGAATCTGCCCGCCGGTGCCCACGTGCATGAGGATGTGGACGGGCGTGGCACCAGGGAAGTAGCCCGCATGTTGGTTGGCGTGAGTGTGCACCGTGAAGTACTCCGTGCCCGAGGCATCGAGAGTCTCGCGGTTAGCGCCGGTCATGGCGGCGGTGAGGCTCCCGATCCGAACGATCGCGGTGCCCTGGGGGCGTGGGATGGGGCGCGCGGTTGCCTCGCCGTGCTGCGCGTCGGCGATCACGTCGGCGACGAGGCGTCCCCCGCGGTTCGCGGGTCCGGCCAGGGCGACGGGGCGGTCATGGTCGCGACCGATCATGCCGTCACCGACCGCGTAGATGTCGTCGGCGCTCGTGCGCCCGTGCTCGTCGACGAGGATGTAGCCGCGGCTGGTCTCAATACCCGCGGCTTCGGCGAAGGCGGTGTCGGGGCGGACACCGGTCGACAGGACGATGACGTCGGCGGTTAGAACGGTGCCGTCGGACAGCGTCACGGAGTCGTGGTCGTCACCGTGGGTGATGGACTGTGCGGCGACGCCGGCGTGGACGTGAACGCCGAGGGCGCGCAGCTCCTGCGTGACCAGCGTGGCCATTTCGACCTCGAGGGGCGGTAGGACGTGCTCGGCGTACTCGACGAGGTGGGTCTCGAAGCCTCGCTGTGCGAGGGCTTCGGTGGCCTCGATGCCGATGAACCCGGCGCCGAGAACGACGGCGCGCGTGCCCGAGGCCTCGCGCAGGGCGAGGGCGTCGTCGACTGTGCGCAGGGTGTGCACGCGCGGGGAGTCGAGGCCGTCGATCGGGGGCCTGCTTGCGAGGGCACCCGGGGAGAGAATCAGGTGGTCGTAGGTGAGCGTGTAGGCCTCGCCCGTCTCCGTGTTGGTGACCTGGACGCTGTGTGCGCCCGGGTCAATGGCGGTGACCTCGGAGTTGATGCGCACGTCGAGTTTGAGGGCTGCCTTGAGTGATTGCGGGGTGTGGAGGAGGAGTTTGGCGGGGTCTTCGATCTCGCCGCCAACGTAGTAGGGGAGCCCGCAGTTCGCGAAGGACACGTATTTGCTGCGCTCCAAAACGATGATCTCGGCGCCCTCGTCGCGCCTACGCAGGCGGGCCGCCGCGCTCATCCCACCGGCGACTCCTCCAACGACTACAACTCGCATGTGCGGCTCACTTTCTGGCTTGAGGACGGGTCTTCTTTGACTGTTTCGATGATACCCGCTGGAGAATCTGAAAACGCGAGGTCTCGGCAAGCTCTTCTACCACTTCCAGGCACAGAAAACCCCGGGCTTCCAACGGAAGCCCGGGGTGGGGATTGTGGAGATGGGGGGAATCGAAACGGAAGCCCCTTATCGCACCGAAAAGTGGGTGCGCAGATCGGAGCGCGCCACTACAGCGCCACAATGATTAACGGAATATGCGACCCCAGCCGCCAGGCTTAGGGGCGGGCTGCTGAGGCGCGCCGGGCCAGTGGATAGGAGCGGGCGGAGCTGCGTGTGCGGGCTGAGCCTGCGCGGCCTTCACGGCGGCGCGCGTGTGGGCTACAAATCGCATGAGGCCATCAACAGTCTTGCGCTCGAAGTGGAGAGTCAACAGGGCGTTGCGCGTCTCGATCATGAGCCACTTGTCGCCACCGCTCTTTTTCTTTGCGGCGAACGCGAGGATCCCGAGCGTGACGAGGCGTGTCGCGGTGACGCGCGCCTGCATGGCCTCGCCGTCCTCGACCTCAACGCTGACGACATCAGTCAGCGGGATCCGCTGGATTGGCTCACCGCGCCGCTTCGAGTCATACAGGAGCTCAGTGTCAGTGCAGATGATCTCCGCAGGATCGGATGAGTAGAGGCGGAAAGCGCCTTTAGGGCGGTGCATAGCTCCTCCTTTGAGTGCGACCTACCTATGTGGGCAGTCTACAGCTCGTGCGAGGACGTGGAGACTATTCCGGAGAGGCTTCGTCCAAGAGGCGCTGCTCAGCCTCGGCAGCTACATCAGCGCCGCTAACACCGAGCGCCTCGCACATCGCACCGAAGTCGCTCATCGTGCAAACCGTGTCACCCGCGAAGATCTTGTAGCAGCGCGCGCGAGTGATGCCGGCTCGCTCAGCGAGCCGGTCGATAGTGAGGTCCAGACTTTGCAGACGCTCCTTGAGTACAGCTAAGACAGCGCGTTCAAAGGGACTCGATTTAAGAGATCTGCTCCCCATGAGGTAAGCATATCTAGTTTTGTAGACCCATGTCACATGAAAACGAGTTGCAAAATCTCTATATGTAGACTTATATAGTAGTCATTGGTCTACAAATGTAGAAAGGAACCATGAGATGACGGTCGCAGCCGTAATCAAGAGCATGGCCCGTGAGCTGGGCATCTCTCAGACGGAGCTTGCTGCCCGCGCTCGTATGAGCCGCGCGAGCCTGTCCCTCAAGCTCAATGCCCGCCGAGATCTGACCTTGCCGGAAGTTGAGCGCCTCGCGGAAGTCCTCGGCATCACAGTCCGAGACCTCCTCAACCGCGTCGAACGCGCCGAACGCGAACGCGCCGAACGCGAACGCGACCACGCCGAACGCGAACGCGACCACGCCGAACGCGAACGCGAACGCGTCGAACGCGAACGCGCCGAATGCACCAGTGACCTCAAGTACAAGGAGGTCGAAGATGGGAAATACGCGATAGCGGATAAGCCGACCGGCGTCATTCTCATCAGTGCAGCCCACGGCAGTATCTACGACGAGGATGAGCCGTCATGCGCGACGCCTACATGGTGATCATCTGCATGATTATCGCGGTCGCCGCAATCCCGGTCTTCTTCTGCGTCGGATACCTCCTGTTTGTCTGCGGCGGACGCGCGTTCGAGGCAGCACTCGACTCGCTTGAAGCGCTCGCTGATATGGGCCTCGACGCAGGTGAACGGATCGCCGAAAAGATCGACAAGGCGGTGTCAAGGAAATGACCACAGTCGCCCCGTTCGCACCCGACCGCTGGTACTCAGCCCAGCAGGTCCAGGACACCCTCAGCCTCTCCCGCTCAACCGTCGAGCGCCTCGGAGTCGAAGGCAAAGTCGCCGCAATCAAGATCGGACGCTCAGTCCGCTACAGCGGCGACGATCTCAACCGCCAGTGCCAGAGCCTCGGCTCCGGCCTCACCGAAAAGAAGAGCTCCCAGCGGTAGAAGCGCTGGGAGCGGCAGAACCCCTAGAGAAAGAAGGAAGATTCCGTGAACAAGACTACCACACACCGCCGCCACCTGCGGCCCTGGCGAACACTCATCGCAGGCGCGTCACTCGCCGCCGCCCTCACCCTCGGCTTCGCAATGAGAGGCCTCGACAACCCCGACGGCCTCCCCGAGTGGACCTTCTTCCCCGCCCTCGGCCTCCTCGCGCTCGCGGTCTGTTTGATCCGTGCGGACTGGAAGGCGGGCCGGCTGTGAACGCCTCGATCATCTTCCTCGCTGTTGTCCTCCTCTTCGTCGGATGCGGACTGCTCACCTGGATCGCAGTCCGAGGGGCATCGCGCGCGGCCTCCATCGAGGAGATCGCCGCTCGCATGCAGCGCGCCGCATCGAAGGCCCGCGCGAAGGGGACAACGCTACTCGAGCGTCACGTCGACTTCGACTACTACGACGTCGACGGAGAAGCGCCGCTGCCTCACCTGATCTGCCTGGCGACGCAGGACGTCATTATCGAGGCCGAGCTGAACAATTGCTTCGCGCTCGATACGCCGAAGATCGCGGTCGATCTTGATCGCCAGCAGATTCACGTGACCCTCGAAGTGCTGCGGCTCGATGAGCCGAGCGTGGAGGCGCGGGCCTGATGCCGATGCCTCAGTCACTCCGCCTCGAAGCGTCCGACGACCGCCCCTGCCACGACGAAGCCGCACGGGAGATCGTGCGGCAGGCAAGGAAGCGAGCGCTCGCGTATCCCACCGAGGCTCACGACTCCCAGAACCGCGCCCCGCGCGGGCTCACCTACTACCCCTCAACAAAAAAACACCACAAGGAGACAGACCGATGACCACGAAGAAGATCTGGGCGGCAGGCACTGCCCTCACCCTCGCAGCGCTCGCGCTGCCCTACGGCGCCGCATATGCCGCCGACGAGGCCGCGCCGGCCATGACCGCGCAGGTCACCAAGGCGACCTCATCCTCCAGGCAGACCTCGTCTGAGGTGACCGTCGAGGGCACCTGGTCCGCGCCGAAGCTCGCGGTCGGCCAGCAGTTCACGGTAGCCAGCAAGGACGGCGGCTTCAAGTGGCTGGCCTCGTTCCCGTTCGTCCTCGACGACGGGACCGAGATCGGCGACTGCGCCGCCGACGAGGCGACGCTGACCTGCACAGTCACGGACGTTCCCTCCGCCTACGCGGACAAGACCGACGTGACCGGAAACTTCCATGCCCGCGCGCGTCTTTCGGACGCCGCAGTCGGCACCGAGGACACGCAGATCGTCGTCAACGGCAAAGTCACTCGCACGCTCGTCTGGGGCGACCGTGACGGCTCGGGCACCTGCTCGAACGATTGCGCGTCGCCCGCGCACTTCGAGTACGCGGCTCCCGAGACGATTAAGTTCGGGTGGACCAATGCCGACAAGTCGATCAGCTGGGGCATCAAGTGGGCAGTCGAAGCTGGCAAGACCTACACGCTGACGGACGAGACGAGCGCTCTCCCGAAGGCCGTGAAGTGCACGTCGGGCCCGACCTGGGATCCGGCGACTACGACCTGGACTGACGGGTCTCTCGACGAGTCCGCGCACGTGCTGACGTTCACGCCGCCTGCTGGCTCGCTGGTCTGCGTCGTCTATCCTGCGGCGACCCCGCACGTCGAGGGCCAGGACACCTACACCAACCGCGCGACGATCAACGGCAAGAGCCTTGAGGCAACCGCGACGATCAAGGCCTCGGGCGGTACCGACGGCGACGGCAAGACCAAGCCTCAGCCCGCGCCGGTCCCCACGCCTGACCCGAGCATGCCGACGCCCGCGCCGGTCCCGTCTCCTCTCCCGAAGCCCTCGCCGAAGCCTGAACCGACCGCTACGCCGGTCGCCGAGAAGCCTCAGCCGGAACCTGCGCCCGCTACCGTCCAGGCCCCGCAGGAGTACCTCGCTAAGACTGGCGCGACCACTGACGGGATCGTCCTCGCAGTCGGGATCATCGCTTTCGGCATCGGCGTTGGCCTCGTCATCCTCCGCCTGCTCGAAGGTCGCAAGCACAAAGAGGAGACCGCCCGATGAGCGCAAAGCACCTCACAAACCTGGTGACACTCACCCTCGCGCTCGACGACCTCGGGTGGCTGCGCAACTTCCTCAAGGAGGAAAGACTCGCCGCCGAGATCGACCACGAGGAAGTCGAGAGGCTGAACACCGACGTCGCTATCCGCGCCGCAAAGATTGCGCTCAACAGCGAGATCGCGCGGCTGGCGAAGGTCATCGATGCTCTGGACGTTGCTATTGCCGCAGATGACGTGCGCGAAGCCATAGCAAAGCGGATTGACGCGACGGTGCCCGGCATGCCGGACATCTCTAACACCCACAACTAAGCAAGGAGAAGGACTATGAGGTTCAAGAACACGATCACTGTCGAGCTTAATCAGGTCGACGCAGCAATCGCAGCGGTCCTGCTAGCAGAGCGCGCCGGCACCGCAGCCTTCAATGCACTGCTCTCAGACGAGACCGCAGAAATCGGCGGGACCACCAACAGAGGGGACCGCGCGCTCGCGGACTCGTATCTCAGAGTCGGCAACGCTCTGACGTTCGCGATCATGGGTGAGAAGAGCAATCAGGGCTTACAGAGTACCGGGACACTTGCCCGCAGTACCGCGCTGATGGCCGACGCCATGCGGGCATCAGTTGCGGTCTCAGGAGTGAGCAAGGACGAATCATGAAGGTCGCGCACGTTGCCGTCTACCTCGATGCCGAGCAGGCGAAGCTGATCCGCTGGGATGCGCAGGAGGCTGTCCTCGCTGCGGATGAGG
The DNA here is from genome assembly GCF_030217285.1 of Pauljensenia sp. UMB3104. Taxonomy (NCBI): domain Bacteria; kingdom Bacillati; phylum Actinomycetota; class Actinomycetes; order Actinomycetales; family Actinomycetaceae; genus Pauljensenia; species Pauljensenia sp. UMB3104. The sequence continues at coordinate 89,638 of NZ_JASONN010000004.1, forward strand.
ATCTGGAGCTCACGCAGAAGCTGCACGATGTGAACGCCCGCCGCCTCGCTCGCGAAGCGATCAGCGCGAAGCGGGACATCTACCAGGAGATAGCCGATAAGGCTCAGGAAGCCTGCGAGAAGCTCAACAACGGCGAGTACGAGTACATCGACGACGTCGATTAGTGCCCCGTCTGCTCCCCGATGAGCGCGGCCACGGGGAGGCCACCCGCCACCAAGAAAACAAGGCGGGACCGGCAGTAACCGCGCAGCCCGACCAGCAGACCCCCGGGTGCAAGTCCCGGGCGGGCACGAAGCCCGCGCCACGAGCGCACAGGGCAAGACACCCTAGAGAAGGACAACCAATGACCACCATCAACGAGATCAAGGACCGGCTGAACGACGTAGCGTTCGCGGGTCGCAGCTACGCAGGTGCAGACCGCGCCGCCGTCGCCAAGGCCTACGGAGACGCTGTCGCGGCCTTCGACCAGAACGCCGCCGTCGATATGGCGTACCTCCTCGACCGCGTCGAGGAGCTGCAGAAAGCGATCACCGTCGCAGCCGCCGAGCTCGCAGACGCCGCCCTCACCATCGCCGACCGATACGCCGGCAACGCCGCCGAAGCGCTCGAGATCCGGCTCCTGCTCGTCGACCCCGTCGACAAGCTCGTCAACATCGCGCAGGGCGCCGCGATCACCACCGAGGAGGCTGGAGAATGAGAACCGCAGGACTCCTGAGCATCGAATGGGAGATCACTGACCAGCATCTACCCATGCCGCACCTCGTCGCAACGGCCTGCGCAGCGTTCGTCGAGGAAGTCGAGCGCCGCGGCCTCGTCATCCGCTCCGGCCCCACCCCAACAGTCCTGCACGGTCTCAGGCTCGTCCAGGTCACGGGCAAAGTCGGCAAGCCTGCCGACGCCGCCGAGGAGCCGTGCCCGCCGCACACACTGCGACGCTGCCCCGCCTGCGGCGTCCACATCTACGACCTCACCGACATCGAAGGAGCCGAGCAATGATCGAAATCAAGCAGGCACGCAACATCCCCGGCTTCCGCTTCTGCCCTATCTGCCGCCAGCGCCTCGCACCGAAAGGCTCGAACGTTCGCATCACCGTCGCCGCCGAAAACGAAGCCACCGCAATCGAGCACATCACGCACAAAGCCTGCGCACAAACCGTCATCGACTTCACCCGCGCTCGCGGCTACACGCCTGCCGAGCTCGTGGAGGTCGGCGTCTGGGCTGAGGAACAGCGATGAGGCTGCCGATCAGGATCCAGCGCCGCCGCACTCGCGGGTGGAAGATGCCTGCACACACGAAATATGTAGGGCGAGGAAGCCTGTACGGCAATCCGTTTAGGGTCGCACGGTCGGCGCGTGAGCTTGAGGAGAGCGGCGAGCTTGTTGTCGCGTCGGCGGATGAGGCTGTCGCTCGGTATCGCAAGTGGATCGAGCAGACGCGAGAAGGCCGGTTCGTAGCGTCGTGCGCAGCCCGGAATCTGTGGGGCTTGGATCTGGCTTGCTGGTGCAAGCTCGATCAGCCTTGCCATGCAGATGTGCTCTTGGAGATCGCAAACCCGCGCGGTGAGGCTGAGTTCGAGAACCGCTATTACAGGATATGGGACCGAGACGGGGCCGCAGAATGACGACTATCGGAAGTCTCTTTACTGGCTATGGCGGGCTGGATATGGCTGTTCGCATGGCGCTTGATCCGGATGCGCGCGTCGCTTGGACGAGCGACGTCGCGCCGGGGCCCTGCCGGCTCGCTGAGGTGCGGTGGCCGGGCATCTCGAACATCGGGGACATCACGCAGGTCGATTGGTCGACAGTGGAGCCGGTCGACATTATCTGCGGCGGGTCTCCCTGTCAGGATCTGAGCCTCGCTGGCCGTCGCGCAGGCATGGCCTCGGGCACGCGCTCGGGACTCTGGGAGTCAATGTTCGAGGCGATCAAGACGCTAAGGCCGCGTCTGGTCGTGTGGGAAAACGTGCGAGGAGCGTTAACAAGTGGAGCCTATAGTCTGGTGGAATCCGAGCAGGGATTGCTGGGAGACGGAGCAGATGGACCTGATCTCAGGGCGGCAGGCCGTGTGGTCGGCGATCTGGCCGGCATCGGGTATGACGCGCAATGGTGTACTATCCGCGCTTCCGACGTCGGCGCCCCTCACCAGCGAGAGCGGTTTTTCCTTACTGGTCACCCCGCAGGCGAACCTTGGCAGCTGCGGGGGCTCGCAGGAGCCGGAGAAGCGGAGGGCCGGGGGGCACTCCGTGAGTCTCGCGGACCAGATCGAGCACCTGGTGCCCTGATTCCGACGCCGACCGCGTCGGATCACAAGGCCGGTCGTCACCAGGAGGGGACGGGAATGAGCCTGTCTCAGGCGGTGCAGATGCTGCCGACGCCGGTCGCGCAGCCCTCGGGTAATTCGCCCGAGGCACACCTGCGGAAGAAGCCAGGCCGCGCACAGGTCACAGACCTAGCGATCCTCGTCGAGCATGGCCTGCTGGCAACGGGGGGTCTCCTGCCGACTCCGCAGGCGACGAACGCAACGGCCTCCTCGACCGGCTACGGGTCGAATCTCCACGAGGTGGCGCGCGAGCTGCTGCCGACACCGTCAGCGTCGGATGCGATTATGGGCCTTCCTCGGACGAGCGGTCGCCCGCCGGAGAAAGCGACGAAGCTCGCGACGCGGATCGAGTACACCGACTTCGGAATGTACGCGCCCGCGATCGCGCGCTGGGAGCAGGTGCTCAGTCGTCCGGCTCCGGCTCCGACTGTCCCGCCGACGCGCGAGGGGGGGCGAGCACGCCTCTCAACGAAGTTCGTCGAATGGCTCATGGGATTGCCAGACAGTCACGTGACCGGCGAGGATCTCGGCCTGACGCGCGAGCAGCAGCTCCGACTGCTCGGAAATGGCGTCGTCCCACAGCAGGGCGCCGCCGCTATCTACCAGCTCACCAAGATCGCCATTGAGGAGGCAGCATGAGCGGCATCGACCCACTGAAGGACATCCCAGGCGTCGAGGACTTTCAGGAGCGCGCGCTCGTCCGCGCAGTCCGGCTGACTCGTGAGAACGCGGAGACGATCGCCCGCCGCGCGCGCAAGCGTTGCGGCTTCACACCGGACGGGCGGGTGATGCTCGTCGAACACACCTACACGATCTGGGCGCTTGAGGGGGACATGATCGTCGCACGCCCGGGCAGTATGCGTCTGTCGAACCGCATCCCGGAGGACTTCACAGCCTGGTACACGAGGCCGGGCGAACAGCTCACAGAGGAGGATCTGGGATGAGCGCGCAGCTGGTGTGGGAATCGCGCGTCCTACCACTGACTCGCAGCAAGCTAATCACCGCGAACGACAAGATGCACTGGGCCGCGCGCTCGCGGCTCACGAAGCAGCTACGCCAGTGGGGCTACCTGCTTGGCCGTGAGGGTGAAGGCGTCGCACGCCTCGGACTGACGCACGCTCGAGTGGAGATGGAGTTCGCATATCCGGACAGGCGGCGGCGTGACCGCAGCAACCTCGCTCCGACGGTAAAGGCACTCATGGATGGACTGATCGACGCAGGGCTGCTTCCTGATGACGCGGACCGTTTCCTCGATGGGCCACACACCGTAATCGCGGAGCACTTAGCAGGGAAGCACTTGAACATTCCGATGTATGAGGTCCGCGTCCTCGTGTACGCGGACACCGAGAAGAAAGAGAGCAAGTAATGGCCGGAGACACCACGATCACCGTGATCGGTAACCTGACCGCTGACCCTGAACTGCGCTGGACGCAGTCCGGCGCCGCAGTCGCCGACTTCACCGTCGCGTCGACGCCGAGAACCTACGACCGTAACGCCGGTGAGTGGCGCGACGGCGACACCCTCTTTATGCGCTGCTCCGTGTGGCGCGAGACCGCTGAGAACGTCGCCGAGTCGCTGCGTAAGGGTATGCGCGTCATCGTTCAGGGTCGCCTCACCCAGCGCTCATACGACACCCAGCATGGCGAGCGCCGCACGGTCGTTGAGCTGCAGGTCGACGAGGTCGGCCCCTCCCTGCGTCGCGCACGCGCGCAGGTCACCCGCAACCAGGCACAGGCCGCGAGCGCGCCGTCCGCGAGCGCGTCGGCCTCTGGCGGGGCTGCTGGGTGGGGGCAGGAGGCTCCGCAGCATGACCCGTGGGGGGAGCCTGGCGGGTCGGCGTTCGGGTCGGAGCCGCCGTTCTGATGGAGCGGCATTGCCCGGACTGCGGTGAGGTTCTCGCTGCAGGGCATGCGCGTTGCAGGCCGTGCTTCCGCAGGTTTGAGGCTGAGTATCAGCGGAAAACCGAGAGGGACTGGATGCGGCGCAACTTTCCGGAGTTTCGGCCCCGGGATCTGTTCCCGGAGGACGGCTGGGAACCGGCGGAGATCAAGAGAACAAGTATGAAGGAGGGCGAGTAATGGCCTGGGTCAGAGTGGGCGATGAGGCGCTGAGCCACCCGAAGCTCATGAGCTTGTACGACGTGGAGGGTGCTGAGGACATCTCGATCGTCGAGATGTTCGGCTTCCTTATGGCGCTGGCTACCTACTCGGCCAAGCATCTGACAGATGGGATTATCGAGAGGGGCGCGGCGTTTCGCGACGGCGATCGTTCGCGGAGTGCGCACCTGATTGATGTGGCGTGCGGCGCGGGCCTGCTCACGTGGGTTGAGGTGGAGGGCAAGCGGAAGCTGAGGCTCTTTACGGACGAGGAGTTTATTCACGTCCAGCCCCGTGAGGAGGTCATGCGTCGCCGTGCGCGGTCGCGGGAGAATCGCGACCCGAATAAAAAGGCTGCTGTGATTTTCCGCGACGGCGATCAGTGCCGTTACTGCGGAAAGATCGTGCGATGGACTGGCCCGAAAGGTTACAACCTCGGCACGCTCGATCACGTTGACCCGGACTCGCTGGGGGACGCCCCGGTCGATGGTCTCGTGGTCGCCTGCTATGAGTGCAACTCCTCGCGCGGGCACGCGCGGGAGGCGTTCGACGCGGCCTCGCCGCTGCGTCCTGTCCCGGCTACGCCTTATTACGGTGTGTGGTCGGCTGAGTTCCTGACTAGGTACGGATACGAAGCTGCGCCGTCCGTGGATCCGGGTGTGCCCGTTGACCCCGCCTCAGAGGCGCCCGCGAGGGGCGTTCTCCCGGGCCGAGGGTCCGGAGTGCCTGTTGACCCCGGGCGCGGCTCCAGCGGCCCCGCTGAGGCCGCTGTGCGTGACCCCGGCGCGTCCGAGCGACGCGCGTCCGAGGGTCCGCGTATTCGACCTAGTTCGGACTCAAGTCCGAACCCTGGTCCGACGTTGAAGGGTATCAAGCCGAATACTCTCGGGTCGGGTAGGGACGGGACGGGACGGGCAGGCCAGGGAAGGGCAGGCACGGGCCAGGCCGGGAAGGGCCAGGCCGGGCACCCGCGCACACCTCAGCAGCAACAATCAAGCAAGCGGAACCGTAGAAGGAGAAGAAGATGAGCGATGAGCAGATGGGCTTTGACAAGTTAGAGGATGCAGTGGCAGCTCTGGTGAGTGAACGGGGGCCGGGCAGACTTGTTGGTGCATGGGAGGTAATGATCGAGACGATCGATCCGATGCGCCCGGACGTCACAGCCTGGATGACCGAGGGCAACGGATCGATGCTGGCTCGGCGCGGCCTCATTGAAATGTGCCGCGACCAGTACAGGAAAGGCATAGAGGACACGACAGATGAGTGAGACGATGAACGACCGGACATGTCCTGTAACTGGTGAGCCTCTCCTCGATGGAGAGTTTCTCTCTCGCGGCGGCGCTGCCCGCGTCCGTGTGGCGACCGCATCGATGCCCGGCCTGATGAGCGATCTTGCCTATGCTGCGTCGCACGGTGTGCGCACGGGTGAGCAGGTCGGCGGCGCTGGTGTCCCGTCGTCGCGGGCTCCTCTCAACCTGGCTCTCATGATCGAGGTCGACGAAATGTGCGACTCGATCCTCACCTGGGCAACGCTCCTCCTGTCGCACGTGATGGGGCCGGCCTACTGGGTGAAGCAAGGCAACTGGTGGCACGTCGCGGACGTATTCAAGACTCATGAGGACAAGCTGCGACGCTGGCCCGAGGCAGCTCAGTGTGCGGACGAGGTTCTCTACTCGGTCGCCCGCTTGGAGCGCCTCGCCTCTCCCGGCCGGCAGCGTCTCGTGTTTGTCGGAGAGTGCAGCGCCTGCGGGGCAGACCTACTGGTCCGCGACCCCGATGAGGAGACGACGACATGCCGGGAGTGCGACTCGGTCGAGCAGATCGCCGCCGCCTGGGACCGACTCCTCACGAAGGCACGGGAGTCTCTGCTGCCTCGCACTCGAGCGACTCGCGTCGCTGAGATCCTGGCAGGTGTGCAGGTCAAGGACTCGACCGTGAGGAAGTGGCAGCATCGAGGGAGGGTGGCCCCGGCATCGAGGGAGGGGGGCATCCGTCTGTACAGGGTGGGGGACATTGAAGCTCTCGCTCTCCAGCACTTGACCCGCTCGTAGCGCGTGTCGCTTGCACGCGTGGGTGTCACGGTGTATTTTGCTAACGTGGTCCCGCGCGTAAGCGATGGGGCTTCTGCCTTATACGGCATCCGCGCACATGCGTTGACCCCCGCTCTTCTCGGCCCCGATGGAGCGGGGGTCTCCGCATACCTGGGAGGTGGTCACCCGTGGCGACCTCGCGCACAGGTACCGCGCAGTACAAGCACTGGCGCAAGCGAGTGCTGATCACAGCTCGCGACGCCGGCATCGCGCAGTGCCCACACTGCGGCGTGCGCCTGGACTACACGCGCGGCCTGCAACCAAACAGCGCCGAGCCGGATCACATCCTCCCGGTCCGATGGGGAGGAAAGAACACACTCGAAAACGGTCGAGTCCTTTGCCGCAGATGCAATCAATCTCGCGGAGACGGGACGCGCCCGAAGGTAAAGCCGCGCAGAGCGGCCTCCGTAGACGTAGACTGGTGACAGATTCAGTCATCATGTACGGGGGATTACCCCTCCCCCCGCCTACCCCTAGCCCCCGGTACGCTTAGCGCCATACCCCCCCCGTTATTTCCGGGGATGTCGCGCAAAAACGGTGGCTGGGGGTTTTCGTTTAGGGGCGGCGCGCCTAGTGCGTTTATGGGGCATCTGGGATAGACGGTAGGCATTTTCGGCGGTTTCGCCCAGGACTAGGGGGTTGGAATTGGCTGAGAAGAAGGCGAAGGCATCGAGCGCTCGCGGGCGTAAGACTTCTGCGAAGAAGGCCGCGGCGAAGAAGGAACCGGAGATTCCGGCATTTGATGCTCGCGCTCAGCGCACAAAGCTGCTGGACGCGACGTTGCAGTCGATTGAGTATGCCGAGTTTGACAAGCGCTCGCCGCTGATTCGTGAGGCGCGCGCGTTGATTTCTGAGCTGGCCGGCCCGGCTGTCGTGGTCGAGTCGAAGGAGGAGGGAGACAATGTCGTCAACTTCCAGGACCAGCTCGCACGGCGACGGTCAAACGCCTCGGGTGCGGGTCGCCGCTAAGCGCCGCGCAAAGACTTTCGGGGACATCGCCGGCGAGTTCGCCGCGAACTTCGGGCTGACCCCTGACCCCTGGCAGAATCTCGTCCTCGAGGACTGGCTCGCTGCGTCCACAAAGGACGAGTGGAAGCACATGACCTGCGGCCTGTCCGTTCCTCGCCAGAACGGGAAGAACGCGCTCCTGGAGATCCGCGAGCTTTTCGGCATGGTGCTCCTCGGAGAGAAGATCCTCCACTCCGCGCATGAAGTCAAAACGGCCCAGGCACACTACAGGCGCTTCAAGCATTTCTTCGGGAATAAGGCGAACGACGAGTCTGCGGACTTCCCCGAGCTGAATCGCCTCGTGACGAACGTCCGTAACGTGAACGGCCAGGAGTCGATCACGCTCACGAACGGCGCAGAGCTGCGAGTCATCGCGCGCTCGAAGTCGTCAGGCCGTGGCTTTACCGCTGACGTGATCGTTTTTGACGAGGCTCAGGAGCTGACGGAGGACGCTATCGAGGCCATGCTCTCGACGGGCTCGGCTGGCGACCTCGGTAACTCGCAGATCCTCTACACGGGAACGCCGCCCGGGCCGAACGCCTCGGGCGCCGTGTTCACGCGCCAGCGCGCGCAGGGCCTCTCGGAGCATCCCGGCCCGATGTGCTGGCACGAGTGGTCAGCAGACCCGGACGGGCCTGTCAACCTCGATGACAAGGGCGTCTGGATCGCGACGAACCCCGCGATCACAGCGGGACGCATGAAAATTGCGTTCGTCGAAAACGAGCGGCGCACGCTCAACGAAGAAGGCTTCAAGCGTGAACGCCTGGGTATGTGGCCGGCGAACGCGGGAGCCTCGCGCGCGATCGACCAAGCGACGTGGGACGCCTCCGTCGCGGAAGCGCCGGAGGACGGCATCCGCTCGTTCGGCGTGTCATTCAGCGCCGACGGTAAGCGCATGGCGCTCGCGGGCGCGATGAAGGAAGGCACGGGAGCGTCCGCGCGCTTCCACGTGAACGCGATCGACACCTACACGGGGTCAACTGCTGCGGGCGTTTCGGCGCTCGCGGAATGGCTTGCTGAGCGCGTCGACAGGACGGCGCAGATCAATCTTCTCGGCGGCGCGGGCGCAGCGGCGTTGTCGGACGCGCTGGACATGCGAGGCGTGCCGAAACGTCTCGTCCACATCATGACGACGGGTGAATACTTCGAGGCCTGCGGCCTGCTCTTTGAGGGCCTGCGAGCTGGGCAGGTCACGCACCCGGCAGGAGAGCCGGAGGACGCGCTCAACGCCTCGGTGGCTGTCGTGGACCGACAGATCCGCCGCCGCGACGGCGCTTACGGGTGGTCGGCCTCGACCCCAGACGGAGACGAGACACCGCTAGAGGCGGTATCGGCGGCGTTGCACGCTGCCAAGACAACGAGACGTAGGCCTAAAGGGAAAACTGGAAGGAGGGCGATCGTCCTATGAGTCTGACGAGGATCCCGGCGCTGCCGGGGCTGACCGAAACTGAGAAGAGCCAGCTGCGCCTCATGCAGGACCGAATCACGGCGAAGCAAGCGAAGAACGCACTGCTCGACGTGTACTACGAGGGGCATCGCGCCTTCCAGGATCTCGGCATCTCGATCCCGCCGCAGATGCAGCGCACCCGCGCCGCTCTCGGCTGGCCCCAGAAAGCCGTGCAAGCCCTCGCGCGGAAGCACGTTTTCGAGGGCTACACCGTCGGCGGTCTGACCGACACCTACGACCTGGCCGGGCTGCTCGCGCGCAATGAATTCGAAACGGAGCTCGCGCAGGCAATCACGAGCGCGTACAAGCACTCGGTATCGTTCCTGACTGTCGCAGCTGGTGACGTGACGCGCGGCGAGCCGCCCGTCATGATCCAGGCTCGCGACGCGAAGTGGACAACCGCGCTGTGGGATCAGCGAACGCGCACGCTGGAGGCCGCGCTCGCCCTGGAAGCCTCGACCGCTGAGGGCACCGAGCAGTACGAGAACACGATCACGGGCGCGACAATGTACACGCGCTCGTACATCATTCACTTCTCCCGCCAGCCCGGCTCCGCAGCCTGGCACCTAGAGCGCATGGAGAACCCAACGGGGCGCGTCCTCGTCGAACCGCTGGTCTATGACCCGCAGCTCGGACGACCGTTCGGGCGCTCGCGGATCACGACCGAGGTACGGTACCTGACGGACGCAGCAGTGCGCACGCTCATGCGAGCCGAGACCGGCGCTGAATTCTTCTCCAGCCCGCAGCGATACGTCCTCGGCGCATCCGAGGATGCGTTTACAGGTATGGAGCGGTGGTCGGCGATCACGGGCCGTCTGCTCGCGCTCACGGTCAACGAGGAAGGCTCAACGCCGACGGTCGGCCAGTTCACGCAGCTGTCGATGGAGCCGCACCTCGCGATGTATCGCCAGCTCGCGCAGAACTTCTGCGCCGCGACGAACCTCCCGATGAGCACCGTCGGAATCTTCGGCGACAACCCGGCATCGGCTGAGGCCATGCAGGCCGCTGAGTACCAGCTGTCCGACGAGGCCGATTATCAGTGGCGGATCTTCACGCCTGCGCTGCGTCGCCTCCTCCAGGACGTCCTCATGATCCGCGACAGGCTAACGGAACCGCCCGAGGAATCGTGGGATATGGCGATCAATTACACGCCGACCCGTTACGTGAGCCCGCAGGCAAGCGCTGACGTGATCTCGAAGATCGCATCCGCGCTGCCCGACGTCGCGACGACGACAGTCGGCCTGCGTCGCGCCGGCTTCACGCAGGCGGAGATCGAGCAGGTCCGAGCAGAGAACGCGCCCGGCAAGGCCGCGTCGCTCCTCGAACGTCTCGCCGGCGCCGGCAACCTCGACGCGCCAGCCGCTCCCGAACAGCAGACGCAGGAAGCGGGGGGGGGGAGCTGAGGATCCCGTCGCGCTGAAAGCCAAGTTCGACGCGCTCGGCGTCGCGATCAGCGCAGGCATTGAGCCGCAAGACGCAGCGCTGAGGCTCGGCCTCGACGGCCTGCGCTTTACCGGCGCTGTACCCGTATCCCTGCGCATGCCAGAGGCAGACGCAGACAAGCTCGAAGCGAAGTAACGGTGAAGGGTGGCGAGCCGCGTGTCACGTACAAGGAAAGAGATCACGCGGTTCGCCAAAGCTCAGAAGCAGTGCGCCCGACTCGCAAAACGCGACCTCGAGCGCTTCTGGAAAAAGCTCGACACGACCGACGTCGTCGCATGCCGCGAAGCACTGGAGGACTTCCTCCCCCAGCTCGTGCAGGCATACGGCAGCGTCGGCGGGCAGCTCGCCGTCGAGTGGTACGACCGCCTGCGACGAGCTGCCGGCGCTCGCGGCGACTACACGCCGAAGCCCGCGCCGCTGCCGTCTATCGAGACGGTGCATGCCAGGATCCGCAGTGCTCTGAACCCGCTGGCGCGCACCGGGGATGCTGAGGCCTCGCTGGAGGCGCTGTCTGAATCGACGGAGAGCTGGGTGAAAAACTCAGCGCGCCAGACGGTCTCAGACGCCGCGGCGAAGGATCCCGCGAAGGTGCGTTTCGCCCGCGTCCCGACCGGCGCGGTCACCTGCTCGTTCTGCATGATGCTCGCCTCGCGCGGGTGGATCTACGCCTCGGAAAAGTCCGCTGGCGCGTTCGACCGATACCACGCGCACTGCGACTGCCAGGTCGTGCCCTCATGGGCCAGCAAGCCCGCAAGCATCGCGGGCTATGACCCGGAGGAGATCAAGAAGCGGTACGACGCCGGAGAGTTCGAGGAGGACACGCGCAAGCGATCCGGCGGGCGCAAAAAGCCGACAGAAGAAGCATCTGACGGTAACTGAGTTTCCCCTACGCGAGGGGCAAATCGCGGAACCATGAGCGCCGACGGGCGCCGCACAAGTACGGACAAACAGGAGACACCATGCACAACGCAGACACCAACACCGACACCGCCGACGCGACGGCAACGGAAGCAGCCGACAACCAGGCCGCGCCCGCTGAGCGCCACGCCTTCACGCCGATTACGACGCAGGAGGATCTGGACAAGGTCATCGGCGCACGCCTGGCGCGCGAGCGCGACAAGTACGCCGATTACGACGATCTCAAGGCTGCAGCGAGCAAGCTCGCCGACGCCGAGGCCCGTCTCGCTCAGATCGACGCTCAGGCCGCGCTCGACAAGATCCGCAACGACGTCGCCAAGGAAGCCGGAGTCCCCGCCGACCTGCTGCGCGGCTCGACCAAGGACGAACTGACCGCACACGCATCCGCGCTCGCGGAGGCGTTGAACGCGCGGCCTTCGGTGCCTGTGATTCCGACGCAGGGGGCGACCCCGAGTGTCTCCGATGCTGATTCGGCTCGCCGCGCTTTCGCGCAGGAGCTTTTCGGCTCGAAATAATCTCTCATCTCTCGAAAGGAGCCAACTGTGGCTATTTTCAACACCACCAACACGTCCGTGCTGCTGCCCCGCGAGATCGCGGACGGCATGGTCAAGAAGTCTCAGTCCCTGTCGACCGTCGCGCTGCTCTCCCAGCAGAAGCCGATGCGCTTCGGCAAGCAGGACATCATCGTGTTCGACAACCTGCCGAAGGCTGAATTCGTCGAAGAGGGCGCCGACAAGGCCTCGACCACGGGCTCGTTCTCGTCCGTGTCGGTGGCACCCCACAAGGCGCAGGTCACCATGCGCTTCAATCAGGAGGTCATGTGGGCTGATGAGGACTACCAGCTCGGCGTCCTCGATGAGCTGGCGCAGGCAGGCGCTGAGGCTCTGTCTCGCGCTCTTGACCTTGGCCTCTACCACGCGATTAACCCTCTGACGGGTGCGAAGGTCGCGTCGTGGACGAACTTCGCTGCCGCGTCGACGAAGGTCGTCGAGATGAAGGGCAAGACCGCTGAGGCCGACGCTGCCTTCCGCGCCGCTGTCGGTCAGGTCGTGAACGGCCTGAACCCGGCGATGGTCACGGGCGCCGCCTTCGACCCCAAGTTCTCCTGGGCACTGTCCGAGCTGCGCCGTAAGGACGGCGCGGGCGACACCTCTGACCAGCGCTACCCGCAGCTGGGCTTCGGCACGAACGTCTCCGAGTTCCTCGGCGTCCCCGTCGCTCAGGGCAACACGGTTTCCGCGACCCCCGAGGCGACCGACACCAAGGTCCGTGCGATCGTCGGCGACTTCACGAACGGCGTCCGCTGGGGTATCCAGCGTCAGCTGCCCGTCGAGCTGATCCAGTTCGGCGACCCTGACGGCCAGGGCGATCTCAAGCGCAAGAACCAGGTGGCTCTGCGCCTGGAGACCGTGTACGCCTGGTACGTGTTCACCGATCGCTTCGCGCTCGTCAAGGAAGCCGCCTGACGTGGAACCGTGGGCTACACCAGGAGACCTGGAGGCCCGCTGGCGACCGCTGACCGACGCTGAACGCGCGCGCGTGAGCATGCTCATCGAGGACGCGCAGTCGCTCGTGATGGACGAGTGCCCGAGCTGGAAAGCCACCAGCTCGGGCACTCGCATCCGGGTCATCTGCGCGATCGTCAAGCGCGCGATGACGGAACCGTTCGCTGATGAAGGTCTCACGGGTATCTCAGCAGCAACGGAGACGACCGGACCGTTCTCGCAGCAGCTAACGTTCGCGAACCCGTCCGGCGACCTCTACCTGACTAAGGCTGAGCGCCGGGCTTTCGGCGCCGGCCGTGGCCGAGCACTCGAGATCGACCTCCTCGCGTCACGGGAGGAATCCTGATGATGCAGAAGTGGCGGACCCCAGTGCAGGTAGAAGGCCGCACGCGACGCGATGCGGACGGCTACCTCGTGCAGGACAGCGCGGCACGTCTCATCCCCGGGTGCCTCATCGCACCCGGCGCGTTCACAGTCCCGGGCCTCTTGGAGTCTCAGACGTCGGAACAGCCAGACGACCAGGCCACGCTGTACGCCCCGCCGGACGCGCGGTTCGAGGTCGGCGACACGGTCGTCGTCCCGCGTGCCCATCCGCTCGGCGGGAAATGGCAGGTCGAGTCGAAGCCGGCGCCCTGGCCGCGCGGCGTGGCCGTGACGATCAAGCGGAGGTGACGACGTGGGCGGCTTCAAGCGCGATACGCAAGCGATCGACGCTTTCCTGCGCAGCGGAGCCCTCGCGCCAGCACTCCTCAAAGAGGCTGAGCAGCTCAGAGCCGCTGCAGCCGCAGCCGCACCTCGCGGCTCATCGGACAAAGGCGGGCACCTCGCAGACTCCTACAAAGCCGAAACGGCCAAAGCCTCGCTCTACCAAGGCGGGCCTGTACGCGACGTCGGCAGAGTCTACAACGATGCGCGCCACGCTCTCGCGGTGGAATTCGGGCACCGCAGCAAAGCCGGAAACCCAGTCCCGGGCGCGCACACGCTCGGCAAGCTGATCGGATCGAAGGGCAAGAGGAAGCGTCGTAAATGACATACACAGATGCAGTTCAGGTAATCCGTGACGCGATCACCGCAGCGACCGGCATCCCGACCGCACGAGTACTGCAGCCCAATTTCACCGACGGGCCGCTACCACTCGCACACGTCTCCCTCGTGCAAACCGTTACCGGGGACTACGACCGAGACGACACGATCTCCATCTCCATCTACGCAAAGACCCCGGCCTCACCCGACGAAGTCGGAGCCGCCGCGCTCGCGGACAAGGTAGAGGGGGCGCTCGCCGTCCGTCCGGTCGTCGGCGCATCCGGCTGGGTAGATGAAGCGGAGATCGACTCTTTCCTGGGCGTGCAGCCTTATTTTGAGGCTGTCGAGGTCGTTCATATGACGGCCACGGTCACGCACAGGCCCATCTCAGAATGACATCAACTGACATGAAGGGAAGGCTCGCATGACCACCATCGAAGCCCTCAAGAAGAAGCACAATCGCACGACCAACGTCCGTAAGGGACTGAACGCACTCGCGTTCCTGGCCCCGATGACGGCAGCTGTCCCGGAGGCGATCACCGACGCTGGAGGCGCCCTCAAGGAGATCCCGACGGACTTCCTGCCGCTTGGCCTGATCTCGACGGACGGCATCACCAACTCTGCCGACGCGAACACGGAGGACGTGGAGGCGCTCGGCTATGCCGAGGCCGTCCGCACCGACCTCACCAAGGCGCCTAAGACCGTGAAGTTCACGGTCCTTGAGCCGATCCGCAAGACCATTCAGCAGTTGGTCTACGGTATCGATCTCTCGCAGACCAAGGCGTCCAAGACCACGGGTGAGATCGTTTTCGACGAGGCCGCGACCCCGGCTCTCGCCGAATACCGTCTGCTGATGGTCATGGCTGACGGCCCCGCCGCCGATGAGTGGATCGTCGGTCGTTGCTACCCGCGCGTGAAGCTCTCGTCCCTGCCGGACGAGAAGTGGGCAGCCAGCGACGCGATCCAGTTCGACCTGGAGTTCTCGGCCTTCATGGACGAGACCGCCGGCACTTCCTGCCGCCACTACATCGGTGGCTCCGGCGCGATCCGTCACCGCGACGCGATCGGCTTCGAGCAGGCCAACTGACCTGCTCTCGATCTCGGGCGGGCCGTGGTTGATCTCCCCACGGCCCGCCCGTCCACACCTCACGCATGGAGATCCCCTCACGGATAGGACCCCTCATGAAGTTCCTCAAGACTGTCAAGACCGATACCGGCGACGAGCTCCAGCTTGAGCGCGAGACCGACGCTGCCGTCGAGCAGAACCAGCTCATCTCGGAGGGCTGGGAACCCGCCGACGACTCGAAGGTCGGCGGCGAGAAGCCGACGCTGCCTGCGCCTCCCACCTTCAACAAGTAACCAACCGCCAGACAAATAACTAGGAGATCAAGCATGTCTGACCAGATGAAGCCCACGTTCACGTTCAACGCTCTCGCGAAGCTGGAGAAGGCTGCGGCCCCGGCCCCGTTCACTTTCGGGATCGGAAGCCAGGTCATCAGCTTCCCTGATCCGCTGAGCCTCACGCCCGAGGCTGCTGAGAAGTTCATGGCTGCGATGGAGTCCTCGAAGGCGCCGACGCAGATGATCCGCACCTGGCTCACTGCTGAGGATGCGGAGCTTCTCCTCAGCAAGCTCAACATGCGCCAGCTCGGCATCCTGATCCGTCAGGCTTCCGAGCATTATCAGGGCATGCTGGGTGACGCGGGGGAAGGCAGCGCCTCTACGACCGACTGAGTCGGTACGAGAGGCAGATCGTCTCCGATCTCGCGGAGCAGGGCTGGGACGCGCCGGCCCTGTTCCGCGCCCGCCGCTGGCGCTTCCTCCTCACGCTCATCGACGGCCTCGGGTCGACGAGCAGGACGACCGTCGCGATCCTCAACGACCCCGACCGCTTCGAGGAGATCGCGAGATCCGTCGCCGAGACCGAGGCAACCACCGACGACACCGAGGCGCGGATGCGCGAGCAGACCCCCGTCGTGCGACTGCTCCAGGACATTTTCGATCTGGTGTCCGCTGCCTTCGGCGGCAAAGAGCCGTACCCGCGTCCCGTCTCGGCGGTCGAGCTCGCACTCGAGGATGCGCGCACAGATCACCTTCACAGCTTCCGAGACGAAGCCATGAAGGCCCTACTCCCGAACTGGGAGGACACCGAAGAATAACTGCAGAGAGAGGAACCCCGGAATGGCTGGAGTCTACAAGGCGGGCACACTGTACGTCGATGTCGTCCCCTCCATGAAGGGTTTCTTCAAGACAGTAGAGGCCGACGCTAAGGCTCAGCTGCCAGACATCGGGAAGAACGCCGGTAAGGATCTAGCGAACAGCATACGCTCAGGCGTCGGCTCCAGCGGCGCGCAGGTCGCCAAGAGCATTAGTCAGCCTATCGACGCTGCCGCCACTGAGGCGAAAAACAGCGTCGACAAGATGACGAAGAGCATGCAGGCCTCGACCGGCGGCATGCAGAAAGCTGCGGAGGGCGCGGGCCGCAGCTTCACGACGATGGGCGCCGAGGCAGGCCGGAGCCGCAGCCCTGTCGAGTCCGCGTCGCGTGACCTCGACGAAGCCGCGCAGGCAGCGGAGCGAGCGGCTAAGGGCACGCGCGAGGCGGGCTCGGGCTTCTCCTCTATGGCTGGCTTCGCGCAGAACGCGATCGCGCCTCTGGCGGCAATGGCCGCAGCAGTCGGCATCGGTGGCTTCGTCTCGGAGGCTATCGCCGCGTCCGACGCGACGCAGAAGTTCGCGGACACGCTGAATTTCGCGGGGATTGAGCCTGATCGGATCGAGGAGCTGGGAGCCGCAGCGCAGAAATACGCCGATGAGACCGTCTACGATCTCTCGGATATTCAGGGCATTACGTCGCAGCTCGCGGCGAATAGCGTCAAGGACTTCGACAAGCTCGCCGAAGCAGCGGGCAACCTCAACGCCGTCGCAGGCGGCAATGCTGAGACGTACAAGCAAGTGGGCTTAGCCCTCGTGCAGGTCAACGGCGCTGGGAAGCTGGCAACGCAAGACTGGAATCAGATCGCGAACGCGATCCCCGGTGCGTCCGGCAAGATCCAGAAGGCCCTCCTCGACGCTGGCGCATATACAGGGAATTTCAGGGATGCTATGGCCCAGGGCCAGATCAGCGCAGAGGAATTCAACGAAGCGTTGCTGAGCCTCGGTTTCGATGAAGTCGCGGCGAACGCCGCGCGCGACACGAGCCGTATCGAGAACGCCGCCGGCAACCTGCAGGCAACACTCATGGGCGGCTTTAAAGACCTGATCGATTACATGAAGCCGACGATTACGGACTTCATGGGCTGGCTCTCCGACATGTTCTCCGACGCCTTCGGGTGGATCAAGGAGCACAAAGACCTGCTGGTCGCCCTGGGTGAGGGTGTCGGGGTCGCGGTCGCCGCCTACTGGGGCTTCTCCGTGCTCACGACCGTGATCGAGTGGATTAAAAACACAACGCTCGTGCAGGAGGGGCTCAACGCCGCTATGGCTGCGAACCCCATCGGCTTGGCTGTCGTGGCTATCGGCGCGCTCGTCGCGGGTCTGATCTACCTGTACAACACCAACGAGGACGTAGCGAACGCGATCAATGCCCTCGGCTCAGGTATCGCGGAGTTCTGGACGACAAACGTCACACCCGTGATCGATGCTTTCGTCGACTACACGAAGAACACGCTGGTCCCGTCTATCGAATCGGCGTGGGGCATCCTCACTACAGGCGACTACGACGGCCAGCTCTTCGGGCTCGAAGAGGACTCAGCCCTCGTCGATTTCTTCTTCACGCTGAGGGACGCGCTCCTCGCGGTAGGCGAGATCTCCTACACGGCGTGGACGGACCAGATCAAGCCGTCCCTTGAGGCGGCGTGGGACTGGATCAGTAGCACACTCTGGCCGGGCCTCCAGAACCTCTGGAGCACGGTCCTCCAACCCTTGTTTGAGGGGATCGGCTCGGGCCTCGCGCTCGCCTGGACCGCAATCATCCGGCCAACCCTCATGGCCCTGTGGACCATCATCTCCCGGGTCATCTGGCCTGTCCTGCAAACCCTCTGGGAGCAGGTGGTCAAGCCACTGTGGGAGGGCTTCGCCTCATCGGCACAGTCAGCATGGGCGATCATCTACCCGGCCATGCAAGCGCTCGCGGCCTTCTTCCGAGACACGCTCATGCCCACGCTGTGGAGCTTCTGGCAGGATGTAGTCGAGCCGGTCTGGACGAACGTTTCCGCGTTCATCATGGCCGCGTGGGATAACGTGCTCTACCCGCTGTTTGATCTGCTGGTGACGGTTATTTCGGGCTCTGTCGGCCTGGCCTTCCAGGGCCTGTGGACAACGGTCGTGACGGTCTGGAATGGGATCAGCTCGGCGATCCAGACGGTCTGGGGCATTTTGTCCCCGATATTCTCTGCGATTGGCAGCGCGATCTCATCGACGCTTGGCCCGACCTTCAATTGGCTGTACGACTCGGTCATTAAGCCTGTGTGGGATCAGATCTCGTCGGCGGTGCAGGTCGCGTCCTCCGTCCTGATCGACGTCGTCTTTCCGGCGATCAAGAACGCTATCGGCGGCATGAAGGACTCGTTCGAGTCGTTCCGTCAGTCGGTCGAGACGGTGTTCGAGAAGGTCAAGGGCGCCGCAGCGAAGCCCATCAATTTTGTCATCACGACGGTCTATCGTGACGGCATTAAGGCGGCGTTCGATACGATCGCCGCGAAGGTTGGCCTCTCCGTCCGTCTGCCCGACGTGAAGGCGATTCCGGCCTACGCGACCGGCGGTGTTTTCTCCACCATGACCCCCGGGTACTCCCCGGGCAAGGATATCTACCACTTCTACAGCCCGGACGGCGGCGGCGCGCTTCGTCTCTCCGGAGGCGAGGGCATCATCCGACCAGACGCTCTGCGCGCTCTCGGCGGGAAGCCCTGGCTCGACCGGGTCAACGCATCGCGCGGCTCCGGCCTCGCGACCGTCGGAGAGACCGGACGCCGCCGCGGCGAAGTCGCTTTCGCAAGCGGTGGCATCTGGAACGCAGTGAAGGGCGGCTTCTCCGGCGCGCTGGACTGGGTCAAGGACACGACGGAGGCGGTCGCTGAGATCGTCACCGACCCCGCCGCCGCGATCACGAACCTAGTGCTCACGCCCGCGCGTGAGCTGCTCTCCCCGAAGGACGGCAGCTTCTGGGAGTCCGTAGCATACGGCATCCCGCCGATGCTGTTCGACGGCCTCAAGAGCCTGTTCACATCGAAGGTCAGCGAGTCCGGCCTCTCCGGCGGTGCAGGCCTCGTCGGCGCAGCCATGAAGGCCGTACTCATGGGCGTCCCCTACGTCTGGGGCGGCTCGGGCATCCCGCCGGGCCTCGACTGCTCCGGCCTCGTCTACTGGGCCGCGCAACAGCTCGGCCTGGGCTGGCCGCGCCTCACCGCTGCCGGGTACCAGTCCGGCTCGACACCCGTTCCCTGGGGCTCGGCAACCCCCGGCGACCTCCTCTACTGGGGATCTCCCGCCTGGCACGTCGCGGTCTACGCGGGCAATGGTCAGATGATCGAGGAGCCGCGCCCAGGCTTGAGTGCTCGAAAGACTGCGATCTGGGGCTCTCCCTCGGTCGGACGTTACGGCGGCGCACGCAAGTACGACCGTGGCGGTTGGCTCCCCGACGGAGTCACCGCAGCAGTCAATCAAACTGGTCAGCGCGAAGCAATCCTCACAGCCCGACAGTGGGCCGACGTCTCCGCGCTCGCGGCCAGCGGTGCGGGTGCGGGTGTCTCGCTTGATGGTGCTCAGGTGAATCTGGTTCTCGATGACGGCGTCCAGTTTAGGGCGCACGTCGAGGGGATTAGTGCAGGCGTTCTCGCTCGCAGGAAGCAGCTCGCAGGAAGGAGCAGATGATGACGCGGACAAACCTCTGTCCTAATCCCTCGTTCGCGTATGGGACGAACGGCTGGGCGAGGTACGCGCCGTCATCGCTCCGAGTCGCGTCTGATCCTGCTGCATGGGGCGGGCACGATCGACAGTCGCCAACTTACCTGGCTGTCGATGTGCCCGCCCAGCTGCAGGGGCAGGTCGCCACACCGGGCGTGGTCTCCGTTTCGGCGGGGCAGGCGCTGGCAGTGTCCGCGCTTGTCCGCACGAGTCCTGGTATCGGCCTCGCCGTCCGCGTCGAGTGGACGGTCGGCGGGCGCAGTCAGGTCGCGGGTGCGCCGCTGCTACTGACATCGAGTACGGAGGGCGATCGCCCGACCTGGGTCCACGTGGCCCCGACGGGCGCCACGCAGGCGCGCGTGCGCTTCGAGGTCCACACCTCGGGGCCTCGCGACAACAAGCCCGGCTCGGTGCATCTTGACGACGTTATGATCGTCGCCGCGGCGACCGTCGAGGAGGCTATCGCTGACGCGGCGACTTTCTTCGACGGCGATACGCCTCAGCAGCGGATCGGGTACTCGCAGCGGGCGATCACTCACCAGTGGACGGGCACAACGGGTCTGTCCGCGTCGCGTGAGACTGAGGGCGCGCTGGATATGACGCGCACGCCGGTCGCGGTCGTCGAGGACGGCCAGGCCCCGCGCGTCCAGGTCATCATCCCGGCGGCGCTCGCGCCAGCGGGCACGGCCTGCTATGTCGAGGGCATCGCTGCGACGGGCTTCAAGTGGATCCCGCGCGCGGGCGTGTGGACCGGGACGGGCGAGCAACGTGTGATCGGCGATTCGCTCGCGCCGATCAACACAGAATTCAGGTACAAGCTGACGACGTCGCGAGGCGTCGAGGTCGAGTCAACGCCGGTCGTGCGCCGCTGGCGCGGCCTATCGCTCATGACGGACACGGCGGGCAAAATGCCCGTGAATCTCCTCTGGCAGGGGACCGATCAGCGCGAGATGAAGCTGCGGCTCACAGAGCACGAAGTGCCGGGCCGCAGAACGCCGGTCATGGTGTACGCACCGACAATGGGCGCAGGCACTGTCTCGCTCACCGCTCGCACCAACCTCAAGGACACGCCCGCTCTCAAGCTCTTGCTGGGCACGCCGACCCCCGTCGCTTTGTTCCACAATCCCGAGCACTGCGTGCAGTGCAGGGCGGGTGTCTGTGATGTTGATCTGGTGACGCTCATGTCGCCGACGGCGGTATCGATGGAGCGCGCAGCTCGGATCGATGTCGCGGAGCGCGCGTGGACGATCAAAGGCACGATCACGTCGCTGCCGCAGGCCTCGACGCTCCTTGCGCTCTCGACGTGGACGGACTTTGACGGTCGCGCGCTCACGTGGCAGGCGCTCGATGCTCGACGCCTCACGTGGGAGGGCTTCGACAGGACGATCTGGCAGGAGGAGCGATGAGCTTGACCGGCCCGGACGCGCGCATCCCTGACGATCTGCTGTCGTCTGCGTACACGCTGCAGGCGACGGTCGAGTCGTGGCTCGGCGATGAGTATCTCGGTGAGGTGCCCGTCGAGGACGGCTCGGTCGCCTGGGACGCTACGCAGCAGGTGCAGGGCTCGCTCTCGCTCACGGTCCCGCGCGTCGGCTCGGCGAGTGAGAGTGAGGACTGGCGGGACTGGGATCCGACGGACCCGTCGCATCCGCTCGCCTGCTTTGGGCAGACGCTGCACGTGTCGCTGACTATCGCGTCGGTGATCCCCGGCGGCGGCTGGTGGGACGTGCAGCTAGGGCGCTTCCTCATCACCTCGGTCGATCCCGGCCCCTCGACAGTGAGGGTGACCGGAAAATCGCTGATGCACCGCCTTGAGGAAGATCGCCTCACGACGCCCCTTTCCCCCATGTGGAACGGCACGCTCGCGAGCGAGATCCGTCGCCTGGTCGGAGGGCACATGGGCGTTGTCATCGACACAGGCCTCGTCGACCGCTGGTGCCCGTCGATGACCTGGGGCGAGTCCCGTATAGACGCGGTGTACGAGATCGCGAAGGCATGGCCGGCATCGATCCGTGAGGGCGGCGACGGCATCCTGTACGTGACCCCGCCGGTCTCGCCGCCGGTCTCTCCGCCGAAGCTGAGACTCACGGATGACCTAGACGGGACCGTCGTCGGCGTCTCCTCCCAGGTCTCACGCGACAAGGTGTATAACCGCGTCGTCGCCAGGGGACAGGACGGGCACGACGAGGGAGCACCCGCGTTCCAGGCGGTCGCGGATCAGACGACCGGACCGATGCGAACCGACGGCCCCTACGGTGTCGTCCCCCGCTTCTTCTCCTCGCCTCTCATTACCTCGCAGGAACAGGCGCGGAAAACAGCGGAGGCGATGCTCGCCGAGTCGATCCGCCGCAAAGTCAAAGTGCCTGTGGAGCATGCGCCGGATCCGCGTGTCGCGCTCGATCAGCCGATCGAGATCGTGACGCAGCCTGTCCTGACTGCTGAGCCGAAAACACTCTGGGGTCTGGTGACCGCCTACGAAGTCCCGCTCACGTACAAGGGCTCGCAGAAAACCGACGTGGAGGTGACCCTGTGACCGTCCGTGTGATGGACCTGATCTCTTCGACGCCGGATGATCTGCCGCCCAGGTACGGGTCGGACAGGTCGACGACGGCGATCGCGCGGATCGTCGACCTCGTCGAAGGCGGGCGACAGCTGGTCGTCTCCCTGTACGGCGGTGCCGGGGTGCAGATCCCAGCGACCGCCGTCAACTGGAACGGCGTGAAAACCGCGCACGTGCTCCTCGACCCGGACACGGGGCGTCCCGTTCACGCGCTGGGGCCTGCCCCGTCCCCCGAGGGGCCGCTCCCGGCGGTCCCGAAAACGCCCGAGCCTAAGCCTGTGGCCCGGCACGCGGTGCTCACGCCGCAGTGGATGGGCACCTGGACAAACGCGGGATGGTCGCGCTACGGCGACGGCGGGGCATGGCAGGGCACCAACCCAGCAGGCCAGCGCCTACGGGGTCTCATCACATACGGTCGCCAGCTCGAAGCGCTCGGAACGATCACGATCACCCGAGCGCTGCTCACGATCCGTCCCGCGTCGCACGTCCCGCCGTGGGCGCTCGTGATTCAACCGGCGTCCTACTCAGAGTCGGGGCCGCTGCCGACAGGCGCGACGCAGACAATCAACGTCAACGCAGCCCAATCACAGGTCGACATCACCGCCCTGGCAAAGACCCTCACGGCGGGCGCGGGCCTCGCGCTCGTCGGCACTGCATACGGCGGCATCACCAAGGGCGGCGCAAGCGCGGCCCTACACCTCGACTACACCGAAACACTCCCAGTCAAACCCGCAGAAAGGCGCGCCCAATGAGCTACCAGGACCAGCGCGGACACAAGGTTCCATCCCCCACCGACCCGGCCCGCCGACAAGACCTCCTCGACCTCTCACTCTCGATCCCCTCCTACAAGGCATGCGCGTCCGAGACCGCCGCCTCCCAGTACGTCGCAGCGCTCGCGGGCGTGGGCCTCACGGCCTCCCCCGCGCAGCCGGTCTACGTCTGGCGCACCGATCTCAATGCTGTTCGCGTGTGGGATGGGCGCCGCTGGTCTGGTGAGTCGAATCTGCAGATGGAGATGAGCGCCGTCGGCGACGTTCCTGTCGGCTCCGGCCTCAGCGTCGGCGTGCGCAACGGCCTCATCAAGGCCGGCAAGGTCGCGACCTCAGCGACCGAGGTGCAGTTCGGAAATCTCTATCTTGACAGCATCACCTTCCAGACGCCTTTCCCTAATGACTGTGTGGCCGTCACCGTGACCCCGCTGTATGGAACCGGCTCGGCCCAGTGGACATTCAAGAACGCGCAGCAATTCTGTCTCGACTCGATGAGCCGCAACGGCTTCCGCGCGATGCTTCCGGGGGTCACGACCCCTGGCCGTCACGCCTACGCCTGGACCGCAATCGGCTACTGACACCCCCTGATCTTTCACGCCCTCGGACAAGCCCGTCCGGGGGCTTTCCCATACCCAAAGAGGAGAAAACAATGGAACCGAATATCGAGCAGCTCATGGCGTCGATGACCCCCGCGACGGACACGCCGCCCGACGTCGTCGCACCGATCTACATCCCCTACGACCAGCCGGAGGGTACGCGATGAGCATGACCGCAAGCAAGGCCCTCGCGTGGGCCGCGAGCCAGATCGGCTACACCCGATGGGACGACCCCGAGGAAGGTTCCCTGTATGGGCGCTGGTACGCCAAGAAGCATGGCACGTACTACGGGACGAGCGGCGTGCCGTTCTGCGCGATGTTCGCCTCATGGTGCCTGACTGACGACGACGGCGCATCCGTCATCCCTGGCGGCGATTTCGCCTACGTGCCTTACGGAATCAACGCTGCGCGGGCGGCCGGCCAGCTCGTCGCCCCGTCGAACGCAGCCCAGGGTGACCTCATTTGCTTTGACTGGGACGGGGATGGCGTGGCCGACCACGTCGGCCTGGTCGAAGCGAACTACGGGTCGTGGGTGCAGACAATCGAGGGCAACACGAGCTCGGGCGCTGCGGGCTCGCAGTCGAACGGCGGCGGCGTGTGGCGCCGCACCCGAGACTGGGACTCCGTCTGCGCAGTCATCCGCCCGTCTTACGGCGACGCGGCCACCGCGTCGGGCTACACCGACGTTACGGCGCTGCAGGCTGCGGTCGGAGCGACCGCCGACAACATCGTCGGCCCCGATACCACGAAGCGCATTTACGCCGTGGTCGCCGCCAGCTCCTGGGGCGGGCGGCAGTTCCCGTTCGGTATCGAGTACGTGCAGTCTGTGATCGGTACCGAGGCAGACGGCGTCTGGGGCGATGCCTCGGACGAGGCGCACGACCGCGTAGTCGGCAACCTCCAGCGCGCCGTCGGCGTGGACGACGACGAAATCTACGGCCCCACCACCAACAACGCGATTAACACCGCGCTCGCGGGCGCGGAGAAGGGGGAATGAAGATGAATGATCTTCTGCTCGGTCTCCACACTGACCCGTTCCTGACGACGGTCGTCGTCGGCCTGATCTGGCCGATGGTCCAGGCGGCGCTTGATCGCCCGTACTGGACACCGGCCCGCCGTAAGGTGCTGCTCGCGGTCGTCGCAGTCGTCGTCTCTCTGGCCGTCTGGGTGGCCGGCACCTATCCGGCAACCTGGCGACTCATCATTGCCCAGGCAAGCGTTTTCCTGGGCGTCGCCTGGTCTGTGTTCCAGGTGCTCTCTGCGATCCGCATTAACGGCGTGACCATCATTGACTGGGTCGGAGCCGTGACGCCAGGCGGCGAGTCCGTCGAGGAGGTTCGCGCCGCAGCTGATTCTGCCACTTCTACCCGGGTAGTTGACGGGGCCGAGCTGGACAGCCGTGACTGAGCTGCTCGCAGACCCGAAGGTGACAGACGCGCTCGCCGCGCTCGTCGTCGCGGTCCTCGTCGCGATGACGGGCGTCGTCGCCCTGGTAGCAAGCCAGGTGCGCCGCTGGCTCGAAGCGAAATTCGCGCACGTCCTCGAGGGTGTCGAGGAGGCCCGCGCTGCCGCCCTCTCGGCGGACGCGCAGGTCTCGAACGACCACGACACCAACATCAGAGACGATCTCGACCGCGCGATCGCGACCGTACACGCTGTGTCGGACCAGATCGGCGAGCTGACCGGCCACGTCGGCACGCTCGCCGACCAACTGGGCCGCGTCGAGACGACGCTCAGCAATCACGGCAAGAGCCTCGAAGCCGTCGAATCTCGCGTCGGAAGGATCGACGACAGAGGTAGTCGCATGGCCGAAGAGATCCACGACGAGCGCGTCGCTAGAGAGGCCGCTCAGCGGACAATCGACGAGCACTCGCACGACGCGCACGCGCGCCTGCACGAGCGACTCGACAAGCTCGAAGAGAGGATGAATGACCAGTGACCACGACTATTTCGGGTACTGTCGGCAGGCTTGACAGTACTCCCGAGCCGCAGGCGTATATCGTCGCCACGCTCGCGGGGACAGGCGAGAACTTCGCTGTCCTTGCGGGCGGGCCGGTGGCCCGGCAGGCCGACGTGCGAGGGCAGATCGTCCTCCCGCTTGACATCCGCGCGGAGACGCAGGTGCATCTGCGTCTCGCGATCCCGGGCCGCACGCTCCGAGAGGCGACCGTGACGCTGCGCCCATCGGTTGCTTACGATCTGGCGCAGATCTTCTCCGGCGCTTCGTCGCCGACCCCGTCTCCCGCGCCTGTCCCTGGTGCGGGCGGTATCGAGATCTCCGGTGACGGAGACACACTCACCCTGAATGGCAAGCTCTCCGGTGACGGAGACACCCTCGAGATCGGAGCCTAAGCAATGGCCTCACGACCGAAGCTCTACACCAAGCAGGGCACCGATAAAGCGATCGCCCGCGCAGTCGAACCACTCGCCACCAAGGCAGAGCTCTCCGGCTACGCGACGAAGGGCGACGTCGCGACCGCCGCCGCAGGCGGCAGAGTGGACCTCACCGACTACGCGAAGAAGGCCGAACTGCGGGGCCTCGCAACCCGCGAGGAACTGGCCGGCTACGCGACCACTCGCCAGGTCGCCGACCTCGCTACCCGAGCAGACCTCACGGCCTACGCGACGAAGGACGAGGTCGTCGGAGTAGCAAAGCGCTCCGACCTGACCGGCCTCGCCACGAAGGCCGAGCTCTCCGGCTACGCGACGAAGGGCGACGTCGCGGGCGTCGCGCACGCCTCGGACCTGACCGGCCTCGCGACCAAGGCTGAGCTGCAGTCCGCGCTCACAGGCGTCGGCATCACCGTCGTCGCCACAGAGGCCGAAGCGCAGCGCCTGCCAGACGGCGCGTTGTACTTCCTCGCCGCCGCAGCGTCACCCGCGCAGCCACCGACCCCGACGCCCGGCCCCGCGCCCGCCACAGGCCCCACCGTCGTTGCCCACACCTCGGGCTCCATCGTCGGCCAGACAATCACCGTCAAGCTCGACGGCAAGGCCGGAGACAAGATCATCCTGGGCATAAACGAGAAGGCTCAAGGCGGTCGCGCGAC
The DNA here is from genome assembly GCF_030217285.1 of Pauljensenia sp. UMB3104. Taxonomy (NCBI): domain Bacteria; kingdom Bacillati; phylum Actinomycetota; class Actinomycetes; order Actinomycetales; family Actinomycetaceae; genus Pauljensenia; species Pauljensenia sp. UMB3104. Next base: position 116,367 of record NZ_JASONN010000004.1, read on the forward strand.
CGTGAGCCTCCCGCAGGGCTGGACGACCCTCGTCGATCCGTACTGGGTCGGCACGATGAGCGCGACCATCATTACCGGCCCCTGGGCACCAACGGTCACGATCACGATGTCTCAGAATGCAGAGATCGGCTGGGCAGCAGCCACCGTACGCGGAGCCTCCCGCATCGAGGCCGGCACCGTCAAGAAACGTCAGGCCGAGCCGGTCGAGACCAAGACCTGTACGGCGCCCGCGCTCGCGGGCACGGGTCTCGCGCTCGGCTTCACGTTCGAGCGAACGAGCGCGGGCGAGTCGTCTGAGCAAGTGACGGTCTCGGAGGGCTGGGAGAAGCTGGAATTCGCGGCTCAGGATGGGCTGAATTATCAGACGGTGACGCTCGCGAAGCGAACCGCCGCGTCGCCTGCTGATCTGGTCGTGACCTACCCGAACGTGCAGGGGAGTAATGGTATCGGCGTGCAGGTGATTGCGCGTGGATGAGCTGGTGATCTATCGCCGTCGTCGCGTCGGCGGTGACGTGCCCGGGGTCGTACGCCGCCGTCGTCGCGACGGGGGAGACATCCTCCTGCGTCGACGTGAGGCGACGACTCCGGTCACGCCGGCCTCGACGGACGTCGTCGAGCAATTCCTCAAGCAGCGGCCCTTCTATATTGCCCATAGGATGAGCGGTACGGAGTATCCCGAGTTTACGCAGCGGGGTCTTGATGCTTCGCTGCGCGCGGGCTTCAAGGCGCTGGAGATCTCCGTCCGGCTCTGCGCCCGGGGGCCGAACGGCGAGCCAGCAGAGTTCATCGCGATCCACGATTGGAAAACAACGAGGACCGTGCCGGGCACGGATCTGCCGATCTGGTCTACTCCCTGGAGCACACTGCGGACGCTACAGCAGGGGACCGGCCCGTTTATGCGACTGCGGGACATCGTCGATCAGATCCCTGATGACGTCGTCCTGGCGATCGACCACAAGACGACATCCTCTGAGGATCAGCGGAACGCCGCTGATCTGCAGGCCGAGGAACGGCTCTTTGAGTACCTCGACACCGCTTTCGGTGGGCACCCAGAGCGCCGCGTCATCTGGAAGATTTTCGCGAAGGGGACGAGCGCGGTGCGCGCGAAAGCACGCGGATACCGCACAATGGCAATGCTCTACCCCGCAGAAGTTCCCGCGGCTGACCTCGGCTCATGGGACATGATCGGCATGGAGTGGTCCGCGAGCGCGGACGTGTGGAATCGGATCAACGCGACCGGGAAGCCGACGATCGCGCACATCATCACCAACGAGGGACAGGCGAGGACGGCGCTCGATAAGGGCGCGTCCGGCCTCATGGCGTCCTTCCCGTCACGTGTGCATCCGTAGCAGCTGAGAGGCCCCACCCTGCCGGGGTGGGGCCTCTCTCGCTATTCAGGCTGGGCTGCGTACCGCTGTCGCTGGGCACGGCTGACGGCTCGGAATGTGTCGTCAGTGCGGGCGTTGGCTGCTGCTTGTGGGTCGCGGGCGCGGGCGAGCCGAGCGAGGTTCTCTGGGCTGGCTGCTCGTGCCCCTGTCCGCTCGCGGAGGCTGGCGGCGATGAGCTTCGTTGTGCGCGGCAGCTCGTAGGCCTCGCGGTATTCGGCGGCGCTCATGCCGTGAGTGCGCATGATGTGTGCGGCTAGGCTCAGGCAGGCTTTGCCGCACTCGTGGCAGATGAGCCGTCCTTCTTCGTCCTCTGTGATGCGTCCGTAGACCCCGGCGCCGACGGGCTGGCCGACGCGGGGTGCGGGCTCGTCGGCGTGCGGGCCTCGCGCCCGCTTGTAGTGCATGAGACAGAGGCCGTGTGAGATCGCGTCGCGGTCGCACCCCGGGGCCGAGCATAGGTTGGCCGGGGCGCCTGGGGAGCGGACCCAGCGGCGCTGAGCAGCCCACGCCTCGACAGCGGCGACGCTCCACCAGTAGGCATGGCCGACGCGGATAGGGCGCAGGCCCTCGCGGCGCATGGTCTGGCAGAGCTGAAGTACATCACGCTTGACACCGAGGAGGGCTGGCACCTCGGCGGTGGGCAGGTAGCCGCGTTCGCGGGCTTCGGTCTTGGTCATGACGGCGTCGACGTCTTGGCGCATGGTGTGGTCTCCTGCTGTGGGGGAAGGCCCCGGCCCCTTGTGGGGTCGGGGCCTTCTTCGTCCTGTCAGAGCGCGTGGTTGGCGCAGACGGCCCAGAAGTCGTCGTCGGTCACGACCTGGTAGTAGCCCTGGTCGTTCAGCCATTCGACATTGGCTTCGGGGTCGTAGGCGCGGTACCAGGCGAACGTCTCGCCGGCGATTGCCGCGACGTCGTGTTCGTCGGCGTAGTCGCCGAGGGCATCGGATACGGCGTCGCAGACGTCGCTCATGGTGGAGTAGCGCTGGTCGCAGCCGGTGGTCTCGATGATCTCGGCGAGCTGCTCGGCGGTTTCGATGTTGTTCATTGGTCTCTCCTTCTTTGAGGTTCGGGGGGCTTGTTCCCTCCCGATGACTTAACTATACATCGCGCGCGACGCATAGTGCAACCTGGAATGAATGTGACGTGTGCTACTTGGTGAGGTCGGTGCGCGCTCCCTGCCCCGGCCTCGATGCCTGCCACGCGTCGATTGTCTCGGGCGCCCAGCCGCGCAGCGGCCCGGAGGGGGTCGTGATGATGACGTCGGCATCGGGCATGAGGTCTTTGCGGATATAGGACCGGATGGTCGCGACGGTGAGTCCGACGCGCTCTGCGACAGCAGCGGTCCCGAGGTACTCGGTAGTCATGGATGGGCCTATCAGTCGTAGGGAGAGACGATCTCGACAGGAATGTCATCGTCGCTGAGGAGCTGGAAAGCGCGCCCGACGCAGGCGCGATAGGCAGCGAGGGGCAGGCGCTGCGCCCATCGCGTGTGCTGCTCATAGTCTGCCTGTGTGGAGTAGGCGATGAGCGCAGTCGGGAGGCTGCGGACGGTCTCATCCTGGTCCTCGATGGGTGCGAGAAGCTCGTCGAGGCACTCGAGCGCCGTGTCCTCAAGATTGCCGAGGGTCATGTGGACGCTGAGTGGGTCTCGGGGCTCACTCTTGCCGATCTCCCAGGACCGGATAGTCCCCTCATTGACATCGAAGATCTCAGCAAGGTCGGCGCGACTGAGGCCGAGAGCTTCCCGCCGACAGCGCAGGCCGACTGGGGTAAGTGGATTGCGGGGCATATGGTCTCCTGTCGTAGGGGAGGCCCCGGAGCGTGCGCCCCGGGGCCTCAGCGGTTAGGGTCAGTCGAGGAAGCGCTCGACGTCGCCACCGATCTCCTCGAGGACGGTCAGCGTCTCCCAGACGCTGACGTAGCCGTCGGTCAGGCCCCACGCCTCGCACTCGGCGGCGATCGCGTTGTAGATGCCGTCGAGGCCGCCGTCGAAGACGTTGTACTCGCCGAAAACGCGGGCGTCGTCGGCCTCGGTGTAAGCCAGTGGAATCTCAGCGATCTTGAAGCCGTTGGAGGCGAGCAGCTCGCGATCCTCGCCGCTCATGCGGACGGCGGCTTCAATGAGGGCTTCGCGCAGATCTTCGATCTCATCGCCGGGGAGGCTCTTTTCAAACCATTCCTCAGCGGTCTCGCGCTCACCATCGACGATGAGGTAGCGGGCAAAACGGTCGGCGTTGGTGTCGGTGATATAGGAAACGGTGGACATTGTTGATCTCCTTCTTTGAGGTTCGGGGGGCTTGTTCCCTCCCGATGACTTAACTATACATCGCGCGCGACGCATAGTGCAAGCTGGAATGAATGTGATCTACAAAACAATAGCACTCAGATAAGGACGTGCGAGTCCATACGTGCCGCCAAGGCCGCGTCGCGCTCGCGGGTCGCATGCTGGTACCGCAGCGCGACATCGACGTCGCTGTGCCCGCCACGGTGAAGCAGCTCGGCAAGCGTGGCGCCCTGCTGCGCAAAGATCGTGAGGCCCGTATGCCGCAGATCATGGAATTTGAACCAGGGGATGCCCGCGTCCTGGCGTGCACGCTCCCAGGCCCCGCGCAGGCTATTAGGGTGCAGCGGCAGGCGCGGCGATCGCTCGGAGGCTAGAAGCCAGGACGTGCCCGAAGGCTCAACATAGGACTCAAGGTGAGAGCGCAGCGCCGGAATCAGCGACGCGGGGATGACTATCTCGCGGACGCCGGCGGCGCTCTTCGGCGGCAGCTCGACCGGCCCCTCACCCGCTAGATACTGCACCTGTCGCTCAATCCGGAGCGTCGCGGGCGTGGAATCGAGGTCGAGGTCGCGGCGTTGCAAGCCGGTCAGCTCACCGAGCCGCGTCTGGCACCACGCGGCGAGTAGGACGGCGATGCGAAGGCGCGCGGGCATCGCATCGGCGGCGGCGCGGACCTCCTCGGGGGTCGCGACCTGGCGCTCGCGCTCGCGGACGGGCCGATGCTTCTGTCCCTCGGGCACCTTGCACGGGCTCGCTGTGATGAGACCGGCTTTCACCGCGGCGTTCATACAGGTCGACAGCGTCATATAGAGAGGCCGCACGACGCCCGGACCTTTGGCCTGCCAGACACTCTGATACCAGGTATCGACGTCGTCGACGCTGATCGCCCCGAGGGGCTTCGCGCCGAAGGTGGGGACGAGATGCCGCATCCGATAGGTGTGAGTCTGGATCGTCTGAGGGGTCCGGCCTAGTCGCTCGAGCGACGCGAGCCACCGCTCCGACCACGCCGCGAAGGTCATCGCCGCACGCTCAGCGGCGAGTTCCTGCGCGCGCTCGCGCTCGCGACTCTCCTTTGGGCTGGTCCAGGTGCCCTCGCTGATCTCGGCCTCGACGTGCGCGAGGAAAGCGCTCGCGTCTGCCTTGCGGACGAACGACCGCCCGGCGGTGTACTTGCCGCCGTCCGGCCCTGTGTATCGGACCTCGAAGCGCCCGCTTCGAGCCTTCCTGATCGAGCCGAAGGCTCTGCGTCCGCTCATGTCTGTCTCCTCGTCGGGGAAGTGGCGCAGAATCTTTTTCCACACGCTGCGCCACGCCTGCGCCACTGCCAATGATATATCCTGCTGCATCCTGATATATAGATGAGCGCATGGGTAGACGGCGAAAATCGCATGAGGGCAACGAAAACCCCGGAATCTCAATGAGACTCCGGGGTGTTTGTGGAGATGGGGGGAATCGAACCCCCGTCCAGCAGCCGGCCCCGAATTCTTCTCCGAGCGCAGTCTACGGTTTTATTTCTCAGCCCCCAGCATTGCGTAGACACACCGCTGGATAGGCTCAGTTGATGAAGTGTCGGAGGCGCCCCACCAACATGGGCGACTCCCAGTGGCTCCCTAGACGACGCCAGACACCGGGCCGGAAGCAACTCCCGGGCTGACGGACTAAAGGTTCAAGCTGCGATATCAGGCAGCGAGAACGTAGTCGGTGCGATTCTGTTCGGCACCTATTGGTTTGCACGCATCGTTAACGAGATGAGCGTACATTCTCGGCTCGCTTCACTTCGATCGACGACCACTGTCGAAACCGATCATCCCCTCTTGAGTTTTCAACTCCCCGACGCCCAGCGTTACCGCAGACCGTCGGACACATCAGTCTACGCCCGCATCCCCCGCCCGTCAAGGGAAAACCAAAGCCTCAGAGCAGCTTCGTCGACTCCAGCTTTTCCACCATGCGCCGATTGTTGCGCACCAGCAGCGGGCGCAGGGCCAGCCCCAGGAACGCAGTGAACAGGATGAAGGAAGCCAGGAACCACATGGCGTCCCCGTACTCGTGGCCCGCGTATCCGGCGATCGACGCGCGCAGCGCCGTAATCGCGTGCGTGGCCGGCAGGAACGGGGAAACGGACGAGAAGAAGGAGGGCAGGATCGCCAGCGGGAACGTTCCCCCGGCGCCCGAAATCTGCAGGACCAGGAGCAGCACGCCCAGGGCCTTACCCGCATTTCCAAACGTCGCGATCAGCGTGTACATGAGGAAGGAGAACACGACGGCGGTCAGCCACAGCGTGCCCATGAACTGCAGCGGGTGAGCGTGCTGCACCTTCAGGAAGTACAGGTCTCCCAGCCCCAGGAGCGTCGCCTGCGTGAGAGCGATCGTCCCGAAGATCAGGTAACGCCCCAGGTACCCGGCGGCCAGGCCGACGGGCTTCGCGGTGAGGGTCGCGCGCAGCGGGTCACCTTCCGGCAGACCGTCGGCGACGGTGGCGTCCGTGACGTCCGAGCGCAGCGACACGACCATCAGGATCGAGCCCACCCACAGCGCCAGGATCGTGTACAAGGGCGCCAGCTGGGAGCCGAAGTTCGCGACCGGGTAGACGGGAGTCTTCTCCACGCCGACAGGGGCTGCGATGGCCGCCGCCAGGGCCTCGGGATTATTCCCGATGATGGTCCCGAGCGTCGTCAGGTCGCCACTGGCAAGCGCCTCGCTGATCGAAGCGTGCAGGGAGTCGAGCTTTCCGGCCGCCTCGCGCAGGCTCGTGGCCGCGCCAGCCAGGTTATCGCGCAGCTGGGTGAGCCCCTCGCGCGCGCTCCCGCTGCCGTTCGAGGCCGTGGAGGTCGCGCCCTGCAAGGACGTCCGGGCGGCGCTCAGCGAGGATTGGGCCGAGGCCAGGGTAGAGGCCAGCGATTCAAGCTGGGGTCGCAGGTTGGTCTCGTAGTCGGAGGACAGACCGTCGACCGCGGAGCGCGCCTGGGCGATGAGGCCGTTCACCGTGTCATGCCCGGCCTGCGCGTTCGCGACCTTGGAGTCCAGCTCGGAGGCGGAGGAACGCAGCCCGTTCGCAACCGCGGTCAGACGGTCGGAAGCGGCTTGCAGGCGGTCCAGCGAGGACTGGGAGACGGGCGAGCCGGGCAGCGCCTCGAGCGTCGACTTGATCGACGCGAAGCTGGCGGCCTGCGTGTCCAGCACGGAGGCCTGCGAGCGCAGCGTCGAGGCCGCGTCCGATGCGCTCGTCGAGCCGTTCGCGTACACGTTCTCGACGGCGCTCGACAGGGAGGACAGAGAGGACTGCGAGGAGGAGATCGCGTCGGATACCGCGGAGACCGCCGCCGACGCAGCGGATCTGAGTCCGCTCGCTCCGGCCTGAGCGCTCGAGACCGCGGACTGCGCGGAACCCTTCGCGCTGCCCAGCCCGTTCACGAGCGTGGTCGTCGAGTCGATGAGCGTCACCGAGGAGCCCACGAGGGACGCGTAGGCATCCGCACTATCGGCCGCGGTACGCAGGCGCGAGGCGACCGTCTGCACGCGATTATCGAGGGCCGTCACCGTGTTGACTGCGGTCGGCGACGACAGCGCGTCCCCCACCGACGTCGCCGTATCGAGGGCAACCTCGGAGAGCGTCTGCACGAAGATCTGGTTCACCTGGGCGCTCACGGCCTCGGCACCCTGCCCGGCGATCTTCGGCGAGATGCCGTTCTTCTTCTCGTTGACGTAGTAGGTCATCGGCGCGGAGGAGGCTCCCCCGTCAAAGAAGGTGAGCATCTCCTGGGAGAAGTCCGACGGGATGACGATGGCCGCGTAGTACTCACCCGAGCGCGTCCCCTCGACTGCCTCATCCTCGGAGGCGATGACCCAGTCGAAGTTGTCGTTCTTACGCAGCGCGGACACCACTGAGTCACCAATGTTGACGTGCAGTGGCACCAGGTCCGACTTATAGCCCGCGTCCGTGTTCGCAATCGCGATGCGCAGGCTCTTCGTGTTCCCGAACGGGTCCCACGACGCCGCCACGTTGAACCACGTGAACAGCGACGGGATGACGACCAGGCCGAAGACGACGACGCTCGCGATCAGGGAACGATGCGCGCGGCGCAGGTCGGCGCGGTAGATAGCCCAGATGGTCCTCACTGTTGCTCTCCCTTCGCCGCCTCCGACGCTTCGCCCGCGCCGTCCTCCTCGACGAGGCCGGGGTCGGCCTCGTCCGCATCCTCTCCCCCGCGCTCACCCAGGGTTGAGGCAAGCGCCGACGAGATCGACGCGCCCACGGCGGCCGCGCCAAGCGCGAGACGCGATCGCGCGCCCTGCACGCGGCGGGTGAGCAGGGAACGCACGTCCTGCTCGTCCATGGCACCGAGGAGCTGCTGACGCGCCAAGGCCTCGCGCAGGTACTCCAGTCCAATCAGGAAAGTGATGACGAGGAGGACCCAGACAATCCAGGCGCCCAGAATGATCGGCACCTCCGCGACGTTCGCGACGGACAGCACCGCCAGAGCCACCGGCACGATAACCCCGAGAATGATCGCGGCGCGGCGAATCGTCGGGTAGCGACGCTCGAAGCGCGCGGCACGGCCGCTCACCGAGCGCTGGAAGCCATCGTGATCGGCCAGGGCCGCCACGATCTGCGTCAGGCGATAGCGGTTCGAAGGAACGCGCGTGGCCTCGGCCAGGAAGAGCCCGGAGGACGCCAGGTCGCGCGTGATCATCGCGTTCAGGTTCACCAAGAACGGACGCAGCGCGAGGCCAATCGCGAAGGCAACCAGCGCCTCGGCGCCCAGAACAGCCAGGCACGACAGGTAAGTGTGCCCATAGAAGCCGGCCACGATCTCACGCAGCGCGTTAATGCCGTAGGTGAAGGGGAACAGCGGGTGCAGGAAGCGGAAGAAGGACGGGAGCATCTCGATCGGATACAGGCCGGCAGACCCGGGAATCTGCATGACCATGATGATGACGCACAGGCCCTTGCCGATGTGCTGGAAGCAGGTCGAGAGCATGTAGACGATCGACACAAACACCAGCGAGATGATCATCGCCGTCCCCACGAACGCGGGACGCGACACCGTCTGCACGCCGATGATGAGGTCGCCGATCGACACGACGAGCCCCTGAATGGCCCCGAAGAAGGCGAGTAGCATCCACCGGCCCATGTACTTGGCTGCCGAGGACATCGGGCCGATGCCCTCCTCATCCACATCGAGCTTCAGGAGGAGGACGAGCGAGAACGCGCCGATCCACAGAGCCAGGTTCGTGAACAGCGGGGCCATCGCCGAACCGTACGCGGCCACGGGGTACACGGCCTTCGTTTCGATCTGCGTCGGCGAGGCCATGAAGGAGGCGATCGACTCGGCGTTGACTCCCAGGGAATCCGCGAGGTCGCGCAGCGTGTTCGAGGAGGACAGCGAGGAGATGTCCGTGGCCACCGAGTTCAGGTCGGTCGTGATAGCTGCGACGTTCGTGGCGCTCGTCTGGGTCGCCGTCTTTGCCCCGTCCAGGAGGGAGTCGAGCTGGTCGAGCAGCCCCGACACCTGGTCGCGCTGGCTGCGCAGTGTATCGAGGGAGCCGCGCATCGAGGAGGACGCGCTCGAGAAATCATCGAGGGCCGAGGAAATGGCGGGCAGCTGGGCAGACACGCCGCTGCGGGCGTTCGTCACCGAGGCCGACACCGCAGCGGAGGCATCGGATGCAGACGCGAGCGCGGTCGTGATCGACGTGGACGTGGCGGACAGGTCCGAGTTGAGGGTCGTCAGGCTACTCAGGGCCGTGGACAGCGCGGCGTTCTGGTTCGTCAGGTCGGTCAGAGCCGTCCCTGCCGCAGGAAGGTTCCCGATCCCCAGGGCGTTCAGATCCGCGAGCACCTCGCCCACCGACTCGTTGATCGACGTGCCTTCAGTGAGCAGGCCACCGACGCGCCCGGACGCGCCCTGCACCGCACCGTCAAGGGTGCCTGCGTCGGCCGAGACACCCGCCAGGGCGCTCGCCGCATTCGAGGACAGGCCGTCGAGGGCACCACCCATCTGGCCGGAGAATGAGGCCAGCGACGTGCGCGAGTCGCTCACGAGCTGGTCCGCTTGGTCCAGCGACGCCGACAGATCCGAAGCCGCGCTATCCAGCTCACCCAGGGTGCCGCGCGCCGAGGCCACCGAGGCCTTCGCCGCGTCGATCTTCTCCCCCATGCCGTCCAGGGTCTGCGAGGCGCTGCCGAGCTTGGCCGAGGCCTCGGACACCGACGCGGACACGTCCGAACGCTTCTGGTCAGCGTTGTTCGCGATGCTCACCCCGGCCTCGGATGCTTTTTCCGACAAAACCTTGGCCACCGTCGAGATGAACGCGGAATTGATCTGGCGATCGAGAGTCGTCGCGCCCGCCCCCGTGATCTTGGGGGCGACCGCGTTGTTCTTCTCGTTGACGTAATACTGGATGTTCGGCTTGACGTACGTGCCGTCAACGATGCCCGTCAGGTCGCGTGAGAAAGACGCCGGGATGATGAAGGCCGCGTAGGAATCGCCGCGCTCGACCTCCGCGCGGGCCTCGTCCGCGCTCACGAAGTGCCAGCCCAGCTGATCGTTCTGCTTCAGCTGAGTTTCCAGCATCGCACCCACGTTCACGGTGCCGATCCGGTCCTTGGTCGCGCCCTCGTCCTCGTTCGCGACGGCGACGCGGATGTGGGAGGTCTGCGAGTACGGGTCCCAGAATCCGACGATGTTGAACCACGCGTAGAGCGCGGGCACGAACGCCATACCGATGATGACAATCCACGCGGCCGGTACACGTACCAGCCTCAGCAGATCACGACGAAAAATCCTGACGGGACCTCGCACGGAATCGCCTTCTTTCCCCTATCGGCGGGCCTGCTTCACGTAGCGGCGCATCGCGCGCTCGGCCTCGCGCTGGTCCTGCTTTTCGCGCAGCGCCTGACGCTTATCCCATTCCTGCTTGCCCTTGGCCAGGGCGATTTCGACCTTGACGCGGCCGCCGATGAAGTAGAGCTCCAGGGGCACGATCGTGTAGCCCTTCGCGGCCACCCGGTCCTGCATACGGTCGATCTCCGCGCGGTGCAGCAGCAGCTTGCGCTTGCGCGTGGGCGCGTGGTTCGTCCACGAGCCCTGCGAGTACAGGGGAATATTGGCGCCGTAGAGCCACGCCTCTCCCCCGTTGATCTCGACCCACGAATCCACGAGGGAGGCGCGCCCCATGCGCAGCGCCTTCACCTCGGTGCCCATGAGAGCCAGGCCGGCCTCCCACGTGTCCTCAATCGTGTAGTCGTGGCGCGCCTTCTTGTTGCGGGCAATCGTCTTCTTCGCGTCGGAGGCAGCCTTAGCGCGCTGCCCCTCCGTGGGCTTGGGCTTCTTCCAATCCTTGGGCATGCTGCCTCCTTTCAGACTCGTTTTCCGCGCAACGTGCGGAAAGACCCCCGTAGCAAAACGCTACGAGGGTCCATCCTAACGCGGATTACAAATAATCCATCGGTTCAACGTAGCTTCCGTTCTGAATGACACCAAAATGCAGGTGGCATCCGGTCGCGTAGCCGGTCGAGCCAACCTCACCCAGCGCGTCGCCCGCGTTCACGTACTGGCCCGGGGACACGTACTGGGCCTGCATGTGCAGGTACTCGGTGATGACGGAGTTACCGCCGACGAGGCCGTGGTTAATGTCCACGTAGTTGCCCGCCGAGTAGTCCGAGGACACCGCGTTGACGTAGCCCGAAGCCACAGCGCGAATGATCGTGCCACAGTCGGCGGCCATGTCGGTGCCCGAGTGGCCCTTCATGACGCCCAGGACCGGGTGGTAGCGCATGCCAAAGGGGCTGGTCACGACGATCGGAATATCGAGCGGGCTACGGAAACCCGACGCCGACACGTAGGAGGCCCCCGATGCAATGTTTGCGGCGTCGATCGCCGCGAGCTCCGCGCTGCGCGCCTGATAGTCCGCTTCGGCCTGGTCGAGCGAGGCCTGAACCTGACCCTTCTGGGCATCCCACTCGGCCTGCTTGGCCTGCGCCTGCGTCTTCAGGTTATTGAGCTCCGTGAGCTTGGAGTCAGCCTCGCTCTTCGCAGCCTTCGCCTCGGCCTCGGCCTGCGCGGCCTTCTCCTCCAGGTCGGAAATACGGTCCGTGATCGCGTTCTGGCGAGTGGCCTGCGTGCGCTGGGACGAGGAGACATCCAGCGCGGCGGTCATCGTCTGGCTCTCCGTGCGCAGCGCCATGTCGGCGGCCGCCGCACGGTCGGTAATCGACTCCGTACCACCCGCGGTCAGGGCCACGGCGACAGGATCAACGTTGCCTTCGCGGTACTTGCGGCGCACCAGATCGGCGATCGCGCGCTGCGCGTCGTCGGCCTGCGTGGTGGCCGCAGTCAGCGACTGGTCAATGCGGTTCTGCTCGCCCTGGGCGGCATTCAGCTCGCCGAGGATCGTCGCGTGCTCACGCGACTTCGCGTCGTACGTCGCGGTCGCGGACTCGTAGGCGGCCTGCGCCACCGGAATCTGCCCGTTGAGAGCCTGCAGGTCGATGAAGACCTGAGCGAGCGACGCGTCGATGCCCTCCAGCTGCGACTGCAAAGCATTGACCGTCGCCTCAGCCTCTGCGGCTGCGTTCGCTGCGGCGTCGCGCTCGTCGTCGGCGCGAGCAGGCATCGCCTGACTCATCGCCGCGAAGGACGCCACTGCCAGAGCGAGCGCGCCGACGCGCAGCGCGCGACGGCCACGATGATGCAGGAAACGGGACATGAGACTTACGCCTTCGTGTACTTCGCGAGCGAGAACGCCGACGCGATAACCGCCAGCGCGACCGCTGCCAGGACGAGGATCGGCGTCATGATCGCCACCTCGCCCATACCGATAAAGTTCGTCCACCTAAAGGAGGGGGCCATCCAACCCTGGACGATGAAGTGAACGCCCGCAAACAGCGAGCCGATCGCGAACACGGCGCCCACCAGCGCAGCCAGTGCGCCCTCAATCATGAAGGGGGCCTGAATGAACAGGTTCGAGGCACCCACGTATCGCATAATCTGCGTTTCCTGCTCGCGGCTCATCGCGCTCAGGCGGATCGTCGTCGAAATCAGCAGGATCGCCGCGACGACCATGATCGCGCCGAGGCCCAGGGCAGCTGTACGAGCAGCCCCCAGCACGCGGAACAGGGGCTCGACAACCTCACGCTGATCGCGAACCTCGGACACGCCGGGAGTCCCGGAGAACTCCTCCTTGACCACCGAGTACTGCTCGGGGTTGACCAGCTTGATGCGGAACGCGAACTGGAGCATGTCCGGCGTGGTCCACTGGGTCAGCGCATCGTTACCGTTGAGGCGCTTGAAGTTCTCGTAGGCCTCTTCCTTCGTCTCCTCGTACACGTTCGCCACGTACGGGCTCATCTCAGCAGAGGCCAGCTTTTGACGCACGGCGTCGATCTGCGCGTCGCTCGCCTCGGTCGCGTTGCAATTCGCGGCCGCGTCGTTGATGGCGCACATGTAGATGGTGACCTCGATCTTGTCGTACCACTCCGACTTCATCTTGGACACCTGCATCTGGGTCAGGCCCGCGATGCCCACGAAGAGGAGGGACACGAAGGTCACGAGGATGACGGCAACGCTCATCGCGCGGTTACGCGACAGGCCCTTGCCGACCTCGGACAGAATAAAACGAAGTTTCACTGGTGTTACCTCCCGGCCCCGTAGACGCCGCGGTTCTGATCACGGATGACGTCGCCGGCCTCAAGCTCGATGACTCGCTTACGCATCTGGTTGACGATGTCGGCGTCGTGGGTGGCCATGACGACGGTCGTGCCCGTGCGGTTGATTCGATCCAGGAGGCGCATGATGCCCAGCGACGTCTCCGGATCCAGGTTGCCGGTGGGCTCATCCGCCAGCAGCAGCTCGGGACGATTCACCATGGCGCGCGCGATAGCGACGCGCTGCTCCTCACCGCCGGAGAGCTCGTGCGGCAGACGCGATTCCTTGCCGGACAGGCCCACCAGCTCGAGAGCGTCCGGGACGGCCGTCTCGATCGCGTGACGCGGCTTACCGATGACCTGCATGGCCAGCGCAACGTTCTCGTACACGGTCTTGGAGGGCAGCAGTCGGAAGTCCTGGAAAACCGTGCCGATCTGGCGGCGCAGCTTCGGGACCGCCCAGGTGGACAGCTTGGACACGTCCTTGCCGAGCACCCACACCTTGCCGCTGGTCGCCTTCATCTCGCGCATGACGAGCTGCAGGAACGTGGACTTGCCGGAACCCGACTTGCCGACGAGGAACACGAACTCTTCGCGTTCCACCTCCAGCGAGACGTGGTCCAGCGCGGGCTGGGCACCTGGCGTGTACACCATGGTGACATCTTCAAAACGAATCATGGGACCGTCCGATCGGGGTCAATAGTCCCTGTCAGATTAGGTAACGAACAGGTCACAACCCGGCTGCGACACGCGGAAAACCGCCGGTGTGTCACTCAGCCCTCCACCCCGGGCGCCTTGGACACGCGCGCGGCCCCGGCCTCGTGCATAGATTGACGAGGCCGGGGCCGGGTGATGCGTTGACGCGCGACTCAGTCCTGGGCGGCGTTCTGCTCGTTCTTGCGCCAGCGGATACCGGCGTTGATGAAGCCGTCGATGTCGCCGTCGAAGACGGACTGGGGATTGCCGGACTCGTACTCGGTGCGCAGGTCCTTGACCATCTGATACGGCTGGAGGACGTAGGAGCGCATCTGGTCGCCCCACGACGCCTTGACGTCGCCGGCGAGTTCCTTTTTCTTCGCCTGCTCTTCCTCGTGGCGCAGCACGAGGAGGCGGGACTGCAGGACGCGCAGCGCAGCCGCACGGTTCTGGATCTGGGACTTCTCATCCTGCATAGACACGACGATGCCCGTGGGGATGTGGGTCATACGCACGGCCGAGTCGGTCGTATTCACGGACTGGCCGCCGGGGCCCGAGGAACGGAAGACGTCGACCTTCAGCTCGGACTCGGGGATCTCGATGTGGTCCGTCGTCTCAATCAGGGGAATAACCTCGACGGCCGCGAAGGACGTCTGGCGGCGACCCTGGTTATCGAAGGGGCTGATGCGCACGAGGCGGTGGGTGCCAGCCTCGACGCTCAGCGTGCCGTAGGCGTAGGGGGCCTGGACCTCGAAGGTCGCTGACTTCAGGCCAGCTTCTTCGGCGTAGGACGTATCCATGACCTTCGTCGGGTAGCCGTGACGCTCCGCCCAACGCAGGTACATGCGCAGGAGGATCTCGGCGAAGTCGGCGGCATCCACGCCGCCCGCACCGCTTCGGATCGTAATGACAGCGTTGCGCTCGTCATACTCGCCGTCCAGCAGCGTGCGGATCTCCAGGTCACTCAAGTCCTTACGGAGCTTCTCCAGATCAGCCTCGGCCTCGGCCAGGATGTCGGCGCTCTCGTCCGGGTCCTCGGCGGCCATGTCCACCATGGCCTCCAGGTCGTCGATGCGCTCGCTCATCTGCGTGACGCGATCGAGCTCGCTCTGGCGGTGGCTGAGCGCGCTCGTGACAGCCTGGGCGGCGCTCGGGTCGTCCCACAGGTCGGGCGCGGCCGCCTTCTCATTCAGCTCGGCGATCTGCGCGCGCAGCTTGTCCGGCTGCACGACCGCGAGGATGTTCTCCATGGTGGTGCGCAGGGACGGGATCTCTTCAGAAAATTCAATGGCCACCCATCCAGGGTAGCGGATCGGGCCGCCAACGAGGAATGCTACGGCGCTGTGGTGGCAGGGCTTACTCCCCCGCCAGCGGCAGAGACGACGGTGCCCCGACGCCAGTAAGACGCCGGGGCACCAACAAGAAGCGGATCAGATGAGACCCATCGCGACCATCGCGTCGGCCACCTTGCGGAAGCCCGCCAGGTTCGCGCCGGCCACGTAGTCGCCAGCCACACCGTATTCCTCGGCGGTGGCGACGGTGTTCGCGTGGATGTCGACCATGATCTGGTGGAGCTTGGCGTCGGTCTCCTCGAAAGGCCACTGGGTGCGGCCCGAGTTCTGCTGCATCTCGAGGCCGGAGGTGGCCACGCCACCCGCGTTGGAAGCCTTGCCGGGGGCGTAGGCGACGCCCGCCGCCTGCAGGGCCTCGATCGCCTCGGGGGTGGTCGGCATGTTCGCGCCCTCGGCGACCAGCTGGACGCCGTTCTTGATGAGGCTCTGAACGCCGGACAGCGGCAGCTCGTTCTGGGTCGCGCAGGGCAGGGCCACGTCACAGGGGACGTCCCAGATGGAGCCGTCGGCCACGAAGACGGCTCCGGGGCGCTCGGCAGCGTAGTCGGAGACGCGTCCACGACGCACCTCCTTGACGTCCTTGAGCAGCGCGACGTCAATGCCGGCCTCGTCCACGACGTAGCCGGAGGAGTCGGAGACGGCGACGACGGTCGCGCCCAGCTGCTGGGCCTTCTCGGTCGCGTAGATCGCCACGTTGCCCGAGCCGGACACCACGACGCGCTTGCCGTCGAAGCTGGTGCCCTTCGCGGCGAGCATCTCGGCGGCGAAGTAGACGAGGCCGTAACCGGTGGCCTCGGTACGCGCGAACGAACCGCCCCAGGTCAGACCCTTGCCGGTCAGGACGCCCGCGTCGAAGCGGTTCTTAAGGCGCTTGTACTGGCCGAACATGTAGCCGATCTCGCGGCCGCCCACGCCGATGTCGCCAGCGGGCACGTCGGTGTCGGGGCCGATGTGGCGGGAGAGCTCAGTCATGAAGGACTGGCAGAAGCGCATAACCTCGGCATCGGACTTGCCCTTGGGGTCGAAGTCCGCGCCACCCTTGCCGCCACCCATGGGCAGGCCGGTCAGGGCGTTCTTGAAGATCTGCTCGAAACCGAGGAACTTGATGATGGACAGGTTCACGGAGGGGTGGAAGCGCAGGCCGCCCTTGTAGGGGCCGAGCGCAGAGTTGAACTGGACACGGAAGCCGCGGTTCACGTGGATGTTGCCCTTGTCGTCTGCCCACGGGACGCGGAACTGGAGCTGACGCTCGGGCTCCACGATGCGGTCGATGATGGCCAGGTCGGCGTACTCGGGGTGACGCTCGGCGAGGGGCGCGATGGTCAGGAGGACCTCGTAGACGGCCTGGTGGAACTCGGCCTGGGCGGGATCACGGCGCTGAACGGATTCGAAAACGGAGGCCAGCGCGGGGGAAAGACGAGATGTATCAAAGCTGCTCATGGCCTAAAGTTTACGTTTCGTTTACCCGAGCGTCCCTCGCCGTCCCACAATGTGACCGTAGCGGACGCCACTTTAGCGCTGCCCGTGAGCCTCTCGAAGACGCGCACTCGAGGTCCGCATCAGCTCGGGAACCGCCGTCGTACGCAGGACAGGAGGCACCAACGACACGGTCGGCCGTGCACTCACTGTGACCTCCACCTCGGTATCACTGACATTCACCGCGCTCACAGTCACGCCATCACCCACCTTGCACGTGGTGTCCGACAGCGCCGCAAGGCCCTCCTCGACCCGAGAACGCACCCCCGCCTCGTCGACTTCGAGCGCGTCCCCTTCCACGAAGAACGAGCCGCTTGAGGCGTTGCCACCTACAACGCTCGCCAGGGCGTCAGCGCACGACACAAGCCTGCGATCCTGCATCGCGACCTCGGTCAGCGCGAGGGAGACGAAGAGAAACAGACAGACGAACGCACAACCTGCCCCCATCAGCACGCCGACGCGCCCCTCATCACCCATGGGCCACCACCTCCCGGACGGGCACGCGCGCACTCGAGGACACACCCACACCTGCGCTTCCCAGCCACGCGGGCACGAAGGGCAGGGGGACGCGCACGGACACCCGCACGTCGACGACGCCCCCATCGCCCTCGCACCCAACGCAATTTGGGGACACGTCCGCCTGAGCATCGATCCCAAAGTCCTCCACGATGAGCGCAACGGCATGGGACGCGTCGGCTTCGCGAGCGGGGTCCTCAGCGAGAATCCGCGCGGCCTCACGCGCCCCCGCGTCCACCGCCATCGCACCGGCACTCACCTGCCCAACCGCGAGAACAATGTAGAGGACTGGAATGACGAGGACGACCAGGATGCCCAGGAATTCCACGCTGGCGTCCCCGCGCTCGTTCACGGCCCCTCCACGAGAGCACGACCGTGCACGGTGAGCCACCGCGGCCCAAAGCCTCCAACGAGGGGCAGGCGCGTACGAACAGTGACAACGAGCACGTCGACTCCGCCGTCATCCTCGCGCCCGACGTCGATCTCACGATCCTTCGGAGCACCCACGAGAGAATCGAGGAGTTCTCCCGTCCGAGCCCTCGCCTCGTCTTCATCGCCGCCGAGGAGACCGCCGCGGCGCGCACCCTCGGACGCAGCGCTCACACTCATCGTGCGCACGTGCGAGGCGAAGGCAATCTGGGCGAGCAGGAGAATCACGAGGACGACGAGGCCCTGGACGAGGACTGTCGACACGACCTCGGAGCCTCGCTCGGGATGCGCGTCAGATTCCTGAAATCGAATCCATCGCACGATTAAATATCTCCACGAGGCGCTCCGAGGCGACTCCCCAAATAAGGACGACGAGGGCGGCCGTCATCAGCGTGATAAGCACCCATCCGGGCACGTCACCGCGCTCCCCGAGGGGAGTTTTCCTCAGGAATAGTTTCTTCATGACTGTTTTCCTTCCTTCACGGTGTGAAATCCAGGGCGATGAGTCCCGGGTAGAGGGCGAACATGACGGTGACGGGCAAGATGAGAAAGACGACGGGCAACAGCATGGCAATCTCACGCCTGCCTCCCTCCTCCATCAGGGCGGCGAGGGATCGTTCTCGCTGATCGCGCGCCTGGTCATGCAGGACCGAGGCCAGGGGCGAGCCACGCTCGATCGCGGTCGTGAGTGTTCGACTCAGGCGCGTGAGAGCGGGCGATTCGGTGCGCTCAACGAGGTCGGAGAGCGCACGCACGGAGGGCGTACCGTTGCGGATGTGCCCTGCGGTGAGGGACAGTTCCACCCCGAGCGGCCCACCCGCACACCCAGCAACCCGCTCGATGGCAGCAGGAATCGACTCCCCCGCCGCAACCGCGAGCGCCAGCAGCTCCGCACAGTCGGGAACGGCGACGTCGATCGCGCGCTGCCTGGCGTGGGCCCGCAGCGTGAGGAAACGGTCCATACCTGCGACTCCCAGCAGTGTGCCGACGAGAGCACACGCGCACAGGGGCACGAGCGAGGCGCGCAGCGAAGAGGCCGGGCGCACCGTGAGGGCGAGGCAGGCGAGGATGAAACCGGCGATACCCGCCAGTGCTTGGTGTAGCCGGAAGACGGAGACCTCCGGTGTCATTCCCGCCAGGGCGAGACGGCGCGAGACGGAATCCGTGGTCGACCCCAGGGATTCGAGGGCGGCCGCGCTGACACGCCGAGCCCATGCGCTCACGGGGGACGGGGCCTCCTCGCTGACGCGCCCCTGCGCCACTCGGGCTGCGAAGGAGGGACGGCGTGCGAACCAGGCTGCCACACAGAGGGCAATGCCTCCCACCAATAGCGCGCTGACTGCCACGTCGAGGATGCGCACGGTCCAGGGATTCACGATCCACCCCCCAGGTTGCGCGGATCGGAGCTCAGCCGGCTCATTGCCTTCATCGCCAGATAGGCGATGACGCAGATCCCGGCACCCGAACACAGGACGGCGATGCCTCCCGGGGAGTTCCAGACGCTCGCGCTGGCGCCTCCTCCCGACAGGAGCAGGAGGACGACCCACGGCGCGGCGATTCCGAGACGGGCCGCCCCAACCGTCCAGGACTGGCGGGCCTCGAGCTCACCGCGCACGCGCGCATCCTCGCGCAGGAGCGTGGCCAGGTCCTGCAGGAGGCGCGTCAGGTCGGCACCGCCGACGGAACGCGCAATCCGCAGCGCCTCGATAATGCGATCGGCGACGGGATCTGCGACTTCCTCTTTCATTCGATCGAGCGCAGGAGCAAAACGCCCGTGAGCACTGTAGTCGCGGGAGAAGGCCTCGAAGGCAAAGCGGATGGGGACCGGGCCCTCCTCGGCAAGGTCGCACAGCACCTGGGGCAACGAGGTGCCCGCGCGCACGCCGGACACCATCGCATCGATGACCTCTGGCCATGCGGCACGAACGGTCTTGGCGTGGGCACGCACCCGGGAGACGACCCAGGCGTAGGGGAGGAACGACACGCCGAGCGACACAATGAGGGCGACCGGCCATGCGCCGGTCACAGCGAGGACGAGCACCGCGACGACCGCCCCGATCGCACCGCTGAGCAAGACGAGGCGCCCCGCCGTCAGCCCCGGAACGCGTGCGCGCGCAACGTCCTCACGCACGCGCTTCCACGGCCCCCACGGCCTCCACACGGGCGCGGGGAGGAACCACGGGGAGAGGGCCACAACGATCCCGATCCCGAACACGAGCCCACACACGATGGCGATCACAGCGTCCCCCACTCCAGCAGGGACGCCAGGTCGAACCCTGCCGCAGCAAAACGGTCATGCAGGTCCAGTCCGCCGCTGCCGCGTTCACAGCGGATCCCGTCGTACGTAAAGAGCGACGCAGTTTCGATCCGATCACCTTCAACGCGCCCGGGAACCGCGAGAATCTCGGCGACGTGGCGGTGTCCATCGGCTCCTCGTTCAACGTGACACACGAGGTCGATCGACGAGGCCAGGGTCGGTGTGACGAACGCCGTCGTGACGTTTTCGCCCGCGAGGAGAGGCAGAATCGAGAGTTTATCGAGGGCCTCGCGCGCCGAATTGGCATGCACGGTCGCCATGCCCGGCACGCCTGCATTGAGAGCAACCAGCAGATCGAGGGCCTCAGGGCCTCGCACCTCGCCGACGATCAGGCATTCGGGGCGCATACGCAGGGACTCGCGCACGAGATCACGCAGGGTAATCTCCCCCGTCCCCTCCGCGCCCGCCGGACGAGTCTGCATCGCAACGTGGTCCCAGTTAGCCAGACCCAGCTCGAAGACTTCCTCGCAGGAGATAACACGGCGCGAACGCGGAAGCTCCCCCGCCAGGGCGCGCAGCAGCGTCGTCTTGCCCGCCTGAGTTCCTCCCGAAACGAGCACGGACAGCCCGCAACTGACGGCGGCTGAGAGGAAGTCGCGCATCGGCGCAGCGACCATCTCGACCGCAACCAGATCCTCCAGGGTGCGTGCCCGCTGGATATGTTTGCGGATGTTCACGCTCCACGACGCACCCGTCACCGGTGGAATGACGACATGGAGACGCTCCCCGCCCGCGAGCATCGCGTCCACGAAGGGACTCGACAGGTCGAGCCTGCGTCCCGAGTGGTGCAGCATCCTCTCCACGAGGGCCCGCACATCCTCGTCCGTGAGAATCAGGCTGGTCAACTCGGCCACACCGCCACGCGCGACGAACACGCGCGAGGCCGCGTTAATCCATATCTCCTCCACCGACGGATCATCCATCAGCACCTGGAGTGGGCCGAGGCCGCAGATGTCGTCCATGAGGTCCGCTTCGATCTGCGCTCGGGCAGAGGGCAACAGGTCGGGGGCATGCCGATCAATGGCACGCTCGATGAGCGCGCGCACCGCCGCAGGATCGCGAGCCGCGTCAATGCCGCCCGCAGCCAATCCCTCCCGGACACGCGCGGCGAGAGAACGCGTCATGGCTTCCATCGCTGCGCCTCCTTGCTACAGACCAAGCCAATGTGTCGAAAGTAACAGAGTTTTTCAGAAAGGAGCAAACCCACACCCGCCCAATCTCCCCCGACTCCGCGCGGGGAAGCAGGCGCGCGCCCTCACACGCGATACGTTAAGTCAATGACCTCCCCGAAGAGCCCCCTCGAACTGGCAGCCCTGGCCACCGCCGCCGTCCCCGGCATGCGCGTCACCGCCCTGCGCCCGCCCTCCTACAGCGACGAGCTCTCTACCGTGACCGGCATCGAAGATGCCGCCGGCAACCGCTGGATCGTCACCTGCCCCCACGAGGAGGTCTCAGGCCCCGCCCTCGAAGCGACCTCCGGAATCCTCGACCGCCTCGGGCAGGCACACGACCACGACTACATCCCCTTCGACGTGCCCCGACTGGCCGGGCAGGCCAAGCTTGCACATGGCGGAAGCGTCTACGTCCACCGCGATCCGGGCGGCGCCGCCCCCACGGACGAGGACCTCGACACCGACCCGCTCCTGCCCGCCTCTCTCGGACGCGCCCTCGCAGCCCTCCACAACCTCCCCGAGACCGTGTTTTCCGCGATCGGACTACCCACCTACACGGCCATCGAATGCCGCGACCGTAACCTCGCCCTCCTCGACGAGGCCGCCCGCGAGGTCACCATTCCCGCCGCCCTGTGGAGCCGCTGGGAAGCCGCCCTCGAAGACGTCTCCCTCTGGCGATTCCCCGCCGCTCCCGTCCACGGCGACATCCAAGAACACTGCCTGTCCGTCAAACGTGGCTCACTCCTCGCCATCGGCGGTTGGACCAGCGCGCACGTGGGCGACCCCGCCCTCGACATCGCCTGGATCCAGGCCACCGCATCCGACGCATTCCTCGAACGCTTCCGCGAAACCTACGGCCACGAGCGCCGCGCCACCGACCTGCACGTCTTCACACGCGCCCAGCTCATGAGCGAGATCGCCCTCGTCCGCTGGCTCGTCCACGGCCTCCACGCCGAAGACGCTTCCGTCGTCGACGAGGCACGCGCCATGCTCGACGACCTCGCCAAGGACCTCGACGGCGAACCCCTCCTGCCCTCGCACGCATCCGCGATGGGGGCCCGCATCTCCCTGACCCCCGTCGAGTCCCCCTCCGCCTCGCCGATCGAGGCCTCGGAACCCACGCCGAGCGCGCCGGAGGAAGCCGACGAGGACGCCACCGGCGAACCCACCGTCCCCGTCTCGCGCCCTGCCTCCGCACTCCGGCGCAAGCTCGCACAAGGCGAAGTCGACCCCGCAGCCCCCACCGAGCGCCTCAGCCTCGGCCCTGACGGCACGCTGCTGCGCTAACCGCACCGAGCCGCCCGCGGACCACCCGCCCGGGAGCGCTCCGACGTCACAAACCGGGGCCCGCCAGGTTTCCACCTGACGGGCTCCGACCTCGTTGATCGTTGCAACAGCGCACGCCTCAGCGGGAGCGATCATCCCCCTGCCGCGATGCCTCGAGAGCATCAACACGGCGCTGCAGATCCTCCAGCTGGAGGCGCAAGATCGCAGCCTCCTCCGTCAGGCGACGACGATCCTCATCCGAACGCGACAGATCCACCGAAAAACGCAGCGACAGGAGCAGCAACACCACGCCGGCCACAAAGTAGCCCAAATTCAGCGGAACAACGACACCCAGCTGCATCGCCGTCCACTTCAGTGTCTGCGGGAAAATGGAGAGCAGCGCGGTAAAGAACGCGATGCAATACCACCACAGACCGTAGCGCTCCTTCAGACCCGAGTTACGCATCTTGACGAACACCATCACCAAGATGATGATCGCGAACACCAGTCCAAGCACATAGGTGGGGCTCATGCGTTCTCCTCCGGCGCCTGGGCGACCTTCTCACCGGGGCGCGAGAGAGAAACCGCGAGGGCCATCGTCGCACGCACCAGGAACAGCGCCGATTTAATCGGATTATGCGAGGGCTCCCCGCCGGCCCGCGGGTGCATCTGCACGCCAACCTCACGCACGACCAGGTGCGAGCGCGCCGCAATGACGAGCGCACCAATCGTGTCACCCAGGTACTCAGCCGGGTAATTGTGCGCAAACAGCGCCAACGCCCGGGGACCGTAGAGCTTGAAGCCACTCGTCGTATCACTGAGGCGAGTCTTGCACACGCGCGAGAGGATCAACGAGAAGAGGTTCATTGCCCACTTACGAGGACCCCGCGCACGATAGTCGCCCTTGCCCGCAAAACGCGAACCGATCACGACGTCCGCATGCTCGCGCGAAGCCGTCTCGATCAGGGTCTCAATCTCGCGCGGATCATGCTGGCCATCCGCGTCGAGCTGACACGCGTACTCGTACCCCATGCGCTGGGCGTACTGGAAGCCGGCGCGCATGGCGCCGCCGACACCCAGATTGAGGGGCAGGTCAAGGACGGCGACGCCCGCGGCGCGCGCGATATCGGCGGTCGCATCCGTCGACCCGTCGGAGACCACGAGAATGTCCGCGAAAGAAGGCTTCTCAACCTTCACCATCTCGAGGACATCACCGAGCACCTCCTCCTCGTTCCACGCAGGGATGACGATGAGCAGGCGGGATTGAGCGCTGGGACGGCTCACTCAGAGCCCCTCGCGCTCAAGCAGCTCAAGCAGGTACGCACCGTAGCCGGACTTCACCAGGGGTTCGGCGCGCTGGCGCAGCCCCTCGTCGTCAATGAAGCCCATGCGCCACGCGACCTCTTCGGGGGCGCCGATCTTCATGCCCTGGCGGGCCTCAACCGTGCGCACGAAAGCCGTGGCGTCAGCGAGCGAGTCGAACGTGCCCGTGTCCAGCCACGCGGTGCCGCGCGGCAGGACCTCAACCTTGAGCTTGCCTGCCTCGAGGTAGGAGCGGTTCACGTCGGTAATCTCGTACTCGCCGCGCGCACTCGGCTTGAGGTTGCGGGCAATCTCGACCACGTCGTTGTCGTAGAAGTACAGGCCGGGCACCGCGTAGTTCGACTTGGGGTTCTCGGGCTTCTCCTCGATGGACAGAGCGTTGTACTCCTCGTCGAATTCCACGACACCGTACGCACGCGGATTGGACACGTGGTAGGCGAAGACCGCACCGCCGTCGGGGTCGACGTGGCGACGCAGCTGGGCGCCCATGCCGGGCCCATAGAAGATGTTGTCGCCCAGGACCAGGGCGGCGCTGTCATTACCTACGTGATCGGCACCGAGCACGAAAGCCTGCGCGAGGCCGTTGGGCTCGTGCTGGACCGCGTAGGAGATGTTGACGCCGAGCTGGCTGCCGTCGCCCAGCAGGCGATGGAAGGAGGGCGCGTCATGCGGCGTGGTGATGACGAGCACCTCGGAAATACCCGCCAGCATCAGGGTTGACAGCGGGTAGTAGATCATCGGCTTGTCATAGACGGGGACGAGCTGCTTCGATGTCCCCAGCGTGATCGGGTTCAGACGGGTGCCCGAGCCGCCCGCCAGGATGATGCCTTTCATGTTGCCTCCGCTTCCCGGCGCGCCCTCGAGTAGGTCGCGCGTCGTTGACAATTATCCCTATCACCGAGTATTTTTCCACAACTTTGCCCCTGCGCGCGCCCATGGGGCGGCGCACACCGCCGCGAGGGTGTAGATCGGATAGTATTTACATGGAATGTTACGTCCGCACACAATCCACGCACGTAAGGAAGAACCATGGCGCCCACCGCTAAGCCCCTGGGGATTACGACCACGCCGATCCCCGGCTTTTTGCGCATTGATCTGACTGTTCACGGCGATAATCGAGGCTGGTTCAAGGAGAACTGGCAGCGCGAAAAGATGGTCGCGCTGGGCCTGCCGGATTTCGGCCCCGTGCAGAACAACATCTCGTTCAACGACGAGGTTGGGGTAACCCGCGGCATTCACGCGGAGCCGTGGGACAAGTTCGTGTCGGTCGCAACCGGCCGCGTGTTTGGCGCGTGGGTGGACCTGCGCGAAGGCCCATCCTTCGGCACCGTCTACACGACGATCATCGATCCGGGTGTCGCGGTCTTCGTGCCTAAGGGCGTGGGTAACTCCTACCAGACCCTGGAGCCGAACACGGCCTACACGTACCTGGTCAACGACCACTGGTCGCCGGACGCGCGCTACACCTTCCTGAACCTGGCTGACGAAACGGCCGCCGTGGATTGGCCGATCCCGCTCGAGCGCGCCATCCTGTCGGACAAGGATAAGGCTCACCCGCGCATGGCGGAGGTGACCCCCTTCCCGGCTCCCGCCCCGGTGGGTCGCCGTGCGCTCGTGACGGGTGCGAATGGTCAGCTGGGCCGCGAGCTCATGCGCGCCCTGCCCGAGGCCGGCTTCACGGTCACGGGCGTGGACCTGCCCGAGGTGTCGATTTCCGACGCCGAGCAGGTGGCCGCGCTGCCGTGGGACGACATCGACGTGGTCATCAACGCCGCCGCGTGGACGAACGTGGACGGCGCCGAGACGCCCGAGGGACGCCGTGCGACCTGGCAGGCGAACTCGACCGGCCCGGCTGTCCTGGCGTGCGAGGCGACGGCTCACGGCGTGACGATGGTCCACATTTCGACTGAGTATGTCTTTGATGGCACTCAGGATGTGCACCTTGAGGACGAGGCCCCCTCTCCCCTGGGCGCGTACGGCCAGTCGAAGGCGGGCGGCGACGCCGCGGTGGCCTCGACCCCCAAGCACTACATCGTGCGTACCTCCTGGGTTGTGGGAGACGGCAAGAACTTCCTGAAGACCATGGCATCCCTGGCAGATCAGGGCATCTCCCCCTCGGTCGTGTCCGACCAGGTGGGTCGCCTGACCTTCACGTCCGACCTGGCGCGCGGCATCATTCACCTGCTGACCACCGGCGCCGAGTTTGGCACCTACAACCTGTCGGGTGAAGGCCCGGTCATGAGCTGGGCGCAGGTCGCCAAGCGCGTGTTCGAGCTGTGCGGCCGCGATCCGGAAGACGTCACGCCCGTGACCACGGAAGAGTACTTCGCAGGCCGCGAGGTGGCTCCGCGCCCCCTGTCCTCCGTCCTGGATCTGACGAAGATCAAGGCCACCGGCTTCACCCCCGAGGATTCCTCGCAGCACATCGACTCCTACGTCGCCTCCCTGCGCGGCTGACCTCCACACGTACGAGGCCCCGGTTGCTCACGGCGAGCACTCGGGGCCTCGCTGTATGTGGCTCAGTGTTGCCCCCGTTTCGCCTGTTCTCACCGTTGACGCTGCCCCACACGCGTCTGAACGCCGACTGTCGCACAGCCGGGCGCACACACGCGGATGTGCACCCAACATCCGGATAGGTAACGACGATACGGATAGGTTAGAAGCATGCGGATAGGTTAGTAACCTATCCACATCTGAATAACCTATCCGCATGCGCACAACCTATCCGGATGCACACGATCGAGGGGTAGCTGTGGACGCTCAAGAACCGGAGCACAGCATCACCGGAGCACCCCACAACACCGGAATACCCCACAACACCGGGACACCCACAACACCGGGACACCCCACAACACCGGGACACCCCACAACACCGGAACACCCCACAACACCGGAACTCCCCAGACCACCACTACGCCTCCCCACCAATTTCGCATGCAATTCCCCGACACCTCTTTCAAACTTTGAAACCACATCATTGGTATTCCAACGTTTTCTCGATACGGTAAAACAGACCTGATGGGAATTGCATGCGAAATGGGAGGCGGCATCAAGCGCGAGCGGTCTTGCACGTACACCAACGAGGCCGGGGCCAGCCGCGCTCGATCACGCAGCTGGCCCCGGCCTCGTCAATCAGCCCTCAGAAGTACGCCTTCATCATGGAGACCAGGTCGTAGCCGTAGTTCTTGGCAGCGGCCCAGCCGGTGCGGTTCGGGTTCTCCTGGATGCCGAGGTACTCGACCACGGGGGCCGCGCCCTTGCGCACGTAGGTGAAGCGCGGGTCGACGACAGCATTCGCGAGCGACGCCGTGGTCACCGAGGAATCCGCGTAGGCGCGCAGGTGCTGAACCTGGGCGCGGATGCCGGTGCGCACGTCCGGGAAGGAGGCCCCCTTCGCGCCGCCGCCGACAGCGCCGATGCCGGAGAAGTTGTACTGACTCACGCTCACGTCACCGCCGAAGCGCAGCCAGCCCGTCTCCTTCATGGCCTGCACGAAGACCAGCTCGGGGGACACACCCTCGGCCACGGCCTCGTCGTAAACGATGGACGCGAAGTCACGGATCGTCGGCGCACCGCCAGCGGCAAGCGCACTCGGATAGCTGTAGCCCGCCTGATCCCAGGCGTCTTCCATCTCATCGATGACCTCGGAGCGCGAGGCGGTGGGTGCACTCATGATGAGGCGCTGACCCGCGGCGTTCGTCACGGAGGCGCTACGATCGGCCGAACGAGAAGCCGCAGGAGCACCGCTACCATCCGCATAGCCCAACCACGCGCCGGAGGACGCGAAGTTGGATGCGCGGCCCTCAACGGTGACCGTGCCGGTCGCCATAGCACCCGAGTTCGGGTCCAGCCAGTACCAGGCGCCATCGAGGAGCCAACCGGTGCTCATCGCGCCGGAGGACTGCATGTGGTACCAGGTGCCGCCGACCTTGACCCAGCCGGTCACCATGGCGCCGTCCCCGTCCAGGTAGTACCACGTGCCGCCGTCGAGGAGCCAGCCGGTGACCATCTGACCATTGGGCCGCATGTAGTACCAGCGGTTATCATCCTCAGTCAGCTGCCAGCCGGTGAGCATGCGCGCGTCGTCTTCGAAGAGATACCAGGCGCCGCCAACGTTGGCCCAACCGATAGCTGCCGCGCCGTTGGCACGCAGCCAGTACCAGTTGTCACCGTCCTTGAGCCAGCCGGTGGCCATGACACCGTCGGAGCCGAGGAAGTACCAGGAGCCGCCGTCCTTCACCCATCCGGTGGCCATATCGCCGTCGGGACGCAGGTAGTACCACTTGCCGTCTTCCTGCTTCCAACCCGTCACCATGGCGGTGGAGTCGTCGAAGAAGTAGCGGCGTCCATTGATCGTGGACCAGCCGCGGATCGTCCGCTTATCGGCACCCGCCCAGTACCAGCGGCCGCCGGTGGAGAACCAGCCGGTCTTAGCGGTGCCGTTGGAGATGAAGCTCCAGGAGTCGCCGTCTGCACGCCAGGTGCCCTTGCTCAGGCCGTACGCCTGGGCAATGCCGGTGGCATCGGCGATGCCGAGTGAGCGCACGAAGTTCGCGTCGTGCAGGAGTGCGGCGTCGGACGCGGAGGTCACGAAGGCATGCTCGACGATGATGCCGGTCATGTTCTCTTCGCGGGCCTGGCGGATGATCGCGTAGTAGTCGCCAGTGGAGCCGTCCGGATAGTCGTAGTAGGGGTTGTCGCGTGTCTTGATGCCGCGGTCAGCCAGCCCGAGGCTGGTGAGCTGCTTCTGGATGGCGTTGGACAGGGTACGTCCCTGCGTGTGGGTGGCGTAATTGTACGAGGAAGAGTTTCCGTACCAGACCTCGGCGCCCTTCGCGATGGGCGAGCCCGAGTTGAAGTGGATGGAGACGAGGGCGTCCGCATCCGCCGCAGCTGCCATGTCGACGCGGCTCGACAGGTCGGCGCTGGTGTTTTCCGAGGGACGGGTGTCCGTCGTGCGGGTCATGACGACGCGCACGCCGTCGTAGCTTTCCAGTTCTTCCTTCAGGGCCAGGGAGACCGCGAGGGTCAGGTCTTTTTCACGCAGGCCGTTGGCGACCGCACCGGGGTCTGAGCCGCCGTGACCGGGGTCAATGGCGATCGTGATGCCAGCTGCGTGCGCCGGCGGCACGAGGGCCGATACGGCGGCACCGAGGGCCAGGACGAGCCCGGCGACGATGGTCCTCCACGAGGAGCGCATAGTGATCCTTCGAGTTGCTGATGTGACAGTCGTGATTGTAGGTACTTATGGTGTAACTGTAAACATGAGAATAGTTACATGAATAAACTAATACGAACTAAAACGATTGCTTTTCCGCATGTGAGACGAGGCCGAGGCCCCCAGAGGACGCCGCGCGGCAACGCTGCCGTGTCAGCGCCGCAGAGAAAAGAAACCGCCAGTCCTACGCGAGCGCCGAACGCACCACCGCGGCCGCTGCGCGCGACGAGGCTAAGACCGACCGGTGCTCGCGCACCCACGCGCGCGCACCATCGCGTCCGACCCACGAGGCGGCCCCCGATGCGAGGGCGACCATGGCCTCGGCAATCTCATCGACATCGAGGGAGCATGCGACTCCGAGGGCGCTCTCCTCCACGTCTCGAGCCGCCTGCCCAGGCCCCGCGTAGATGACGGGAGTTCCCTGCGCGAGGGAGGCGAGGATCTTCGTGGGGTAGGCGTAGTCGTATCCGCCCGGGCGCAGCGAGGCGAGCGTGGCGGTGGCTCGCGCCATCCACCGGTCGGCCTCGTGTGCACTAACCGCAGGAATAAGGTCGACGCCGGCCACGCCCCTTGCATGCTCAGCGAGGGCATCCCACCCGCTCCCCTGCCCCACGAACACCAGGCGCGCGTCGCCGAGCCGCTCACGCGCACGCTCGAAGGCGTCGACGAAGACCTCGGGAGCCAGCCACTGGGCGACCGTTCCCGCGTAGACGAAGACGGGACCTGAGCAGGTAGGGAATCCGTCGGGCACGCCGGTGGCCACAGCCTCAGGCACGCGAACACCGTTGGGGACGACGGCAACATCGCGCGCCCCCAACTCACGGGCACGGCGGGCAACCCCGTCGGAGACGGCGATGACGCGGCGCGCACCGCGCAGCGCGAAAGACTCCAGGCCAGCGACCGTGCGCACGACCAGGCCGGGAACCCCCGCGAGCGCGGCCGCGTCCGAGACAATATCGGCGCAGTAGTACACGTAGGGAACGCGGCGGAGCGCGCATGCAAGGCGCACGGCGACACCGGTCGTGGGCGGGGGTTCACTGACGACGACGTCGGGGCGGGGGCCGCCGAGGAGCCGGGCGAGGAGGGGCAGGTCGAAGGACATGTAGGAGACGTATCCTCGCACCGCGCCCGTGCGGTCTCGCAGGACGGGGGCACGGTGCACCTCGACGAGGCCGGGGCCCTCCCCTGCGTGAGCGCTAGCGTCCTCGGGAGCCTGGGTTTCCTCGGTTTCTCGGGCGTCGCGGGCGACGGAGGACGCCAGGCGTGAGGTGAGGACACGGACCGTATCGCCGCCCACGGCGAGCGCGCGGGCGAGGGCCCCGAGGCGCAGCGCGGCGGCTGTGGGCTCGGGTGTAAAGGTGCGGGTCGCCAGAGTGACTAGCATGCGGGAGCGCTTCCCCCGCCGATCGTGATGCGCGGCGTGCCCGCCCAGGCTTCGGGCGAGGTGATCGCGCGGCCGTCGACGAGGAGGCGCACGCCGGGCAGGTCCGCGGGCATCAGGTTCCGGTAGCCGGCATGGTCGGCCTGGACGATGGCGACATCCACCGGTTCTCCGAGGTGGTAGGCGTCCCACCCGAAGTCGGCGAGCTCCTCATCGCTGTAGAGGGGGTCGTGGACGCGCACCCGCGCCCCGGCCTCGCGCAGGGCATCGACGACACCAAAGACGCCGGAGAACGCGGTTTCCTTCACCCCGCCGCGGTAGGCGGCACCCAGGACCGCGACGCGCAGGCCCGCAAGGGATCCCAGCAGGGCGGCGGCGCGCGCGACCGCATAGGCGGGCATCGCGGCGTTGGCGGCTCGTGCTGCGGATACGACGGTCGCCTCCGGGTCGCCGGCCAGGTACAGGCGCGGGTAGACGGGGATGCAGTGGCCGCCGACCGCGATGCCGGGCCGGTGGATGTGGGAGTAGGGCTGGGAATTGCAGGCCTCAATGACACGCGCGACGTCGATGCCAACAGCGTCCGCGTAGCGTGCGAACTGGTTGGCCAGGCCGATATTGACGTCCCGGTAGGTGGTTTCGGCGAGCTTAGCCATCTCGGCGGCCTCGGCGCTGCCCATGGACCACACGCCGTTGGGGCGCGGCAGGTCGTCGCGCTCATCGAAGGAGAGGACGGCCTCGTAGAAGGAGACGCCGCGCGCCTCGCCGGATTCACTCAGGCCCCCGACGAGCTTCGGGTAGCGCGCCAGGTCGGCGAACACGCGCCCGGTGAGGACGCGCTCGGGCGAGAACACGACGTCGAAGTCGCAGCCCTCGACCAGGCCGGACACCTCCTCAATGAGGGGCTTGTAGCGTCCGCGCGTCGTCCCCACGGGCAGGGTCGTCTCGTAGGAAACGAGAGTACCGGGGGTCAGGTGCTCGGCCATGGAGTGGGTCGCGGCGTCCATGATCGCGAAGTCGGGGCGGCTCTCGTCATCGACGACGAGGGGCACAACCATGACGACCGCGTCGGCTCCGGGGATCGCCTCGGCGTACTCGGTCGTGGCCCGCAGGGCGCCGGAGGAAGCGAGCGAGGGCAGATACTCGGCGAGGTGCGCCTCGCCCGGGAAGGGTTCTTCTCCCACGTTGATAAGGTCGACCACGCGGGGGTTCACGTCCACACCGACGACGGCGTGTCCGCCGCGCGCGTAGTGCACCGCCAGCGGCAGACCAATCTTGCCCATGCCGACGACCGCGATACGCATGGGGTCCCCTTTCCGTCTCCGGCCTCGTTGTTCCCCTCCAGTGTAGTGCCCCGCCCCACCTACAATGGGGGCGTGTATCGCGCGCTCAACCTTCTGCTCTACCCGTCGAACCTGGCCTCGCCCGGGCGACTGGTGAAGATCGCGCGTTCACTGTCCCCGCTCTTCACCCAGACGCACATCGTCGGCATCGATCAGGGCGGGCTCCCCACGGACGAGGCCGTGGCCCCCACCGTGCACCTCACGAGGATTCGGGGTGCGTCCCTGGGTGCGCCCTTGGGCGGAGTGAGGGTCGTCGGGGCGTGGGGGGCGCGCGTGTACCGCCGCTTCGCGAGGCAGCGCGTCGCGGCCGTCTCCGCGCAGAACTTGTTCCTGCTGCCCCTCGCGCACGCGTTGGCGCGGCGAACGGGTGCGGTGTTTGCGTACAACGCGCACGAGCTTGAGACCGAGACGGTGGGATCGGCGGGCCTGCGCCAGCGCCTCCAGCGCGTGATTGAGCGCCGCTACATCCACCGCGCGGACGTGGTGTCCGTGGTCAACGAGTCGATCGCGCAGTGGTACCGCGAGGCCTACCCCGGCGTGGATCCGGTGGTCGTGACGAACGCTCCGACGGGCTCGGATGGGGTCATCGACCTGCGCGGGCAGCTGGGAATCCCGCAGGACGCGCTCCTGTACCTCCATTCGGGCTACCTGGCGCCTGGGCGTAATATTCCCTTGATTCTGCGGGCGTTTGAGCAGGTGAAGAGCGCGCACGTGGTCTTCGTCGGCGCGGGTGCCCTGTTGCCCGAGGTCGAGCGGGCCGCAGCGGAACACGCGAACATCCACCGTCTGCCTCCCGTGGAGCCGGATCAGGTCTTGGCGATGACGCGCGGGGCTGACGTGGCGTTGTGCCTCATCGAGTCCGGGTGCCTGTCGCACCGCATGTCCACGCCCAACAAGATGATGGAGGCCTTCGCGGCCGGGGTGCCCGCGCTGTGTTCTCCCCTGGCCGAGGCCCGCCGTTACCTGGGCGATCAGGCCGACACGTGGGTGCTGGAGGACCCGGAGCGCGACCTCATTGGGGCCCTGGAATCCATCACGCGAGAGGACATCGAGGCTTTTTCAGCCCCGGAAATCCCGACGTGGGAGGAGGGCGCGGCGCGCTTGCGGCAGGCCTACGAGCAAGCCCTCGCCGCGCGAGCGACACATCAATAGTTCCCCCAAAATCTCGCACGTAATTTGGGTTTACTAACTTTTCTTAGCATTCCAAAAAATGACGGAATATCAAGGTTTTTAACCTTACACAGAAATGGACCATATGGAAATTACGTGCGACTTTTGGGGAGGGCCATCACGCGGTCTGAGGCCGCGCGCTATCCCCGCGGTCGTAAGCGCGCGCCGTCAGGACGGCCATCACGAGCATCCCCGCCAGCAGAGCAGCCATCAGCGCCCCCAGCACCGCGACCGTCGTCTCGACGCCGTAGGGGCTGCACGCGAGCCAGATCAGCGGCGCCGCGCAGTACACGCACGCGAAGGCCAGCATGCGCCGCTGGTGGTAGGTCGCGACGAACACATTGGACAGCGGCGAGGTCGCCACCGTCAAGGCCAGCCACGGGGCCAGGGAACGCGCGAAGTATCCGGCTGCCTCCCAGCGCCCACCGAACACGAGGGGGAAAAGCGCCGGGCTGACCCACGCGAGGAGGGCGAACACAGGGATCGAGCAAGCCAGGGCGATGCTGCCGACGCGCACGACCACGCGGGTCATCTGCCCAGCGGGCGTATCCGACAGGCGCGGCAAGTACACCTGCGACAAGGCCCCCGCGATGAGGGCGACCGGGGCCTGCAGAGCCAGCCACGCCATGTTGAACTGTCCGAGCGAGGCCACGGAATACGTGGCAATCAGCAGAGGGATCGCGCTCGTGCGCACCGCATCGACGACGACGTTGGGCACACCGACGAGCGCCATCTTGCGGTAGCGCGAAGCCACCTCACGCAGGGTCGGATCCGCAGCCTCGCGCTCGCGGGCGTCGCGGGCGCGCCACGACAGGTAGGCGACGGCGAGGCCCTGGCCAGCGATCGTCGCACCGATGGCGGCGCCCAGGCCACCGCCAGCCAGGAAACCGCACAGCAGTTGCAGGGCCGCGATCCCGAGAGAGCGCACGACCGACGAGCTTGCAATCGCCTGGAAGCGCCGGTGGCGGGTCAGCCAGTAGGAGCACACCTGCCCCTGGGCCAGGAACAGGACGGAGACGCCGACGGCGAGCATCCAACCCGCAAGCGCCACCCCGTAGCGCGCGCTCACCCACGGCCAGGCGGCGGCAGCACAGAGGGTGGCCAGGGCGGAGGCGACCAGCACACAGCGCGAGGCCAGGCGGGCCAGGGAACGGGCCGAGGCCTCGTCGCCGGGCGCGGGCAGGACGATGCTGAGGTCGAAGCGGGCGCCCGCGACGGCCGCGCCGAGCGTGGCAGCGGAGGTGAAGATGCCCAGGTAGCCCAGGTCCGTGTCCGTGTAGAGGCGGGCGATGCCGATCTGGGCGACGAATGCGATGACCTGGGCAAGGAGGGTGCCGCCAAGGAGGGTGAGCACCTGCGCGAGGACGCCCGAGCGGGCGGGGCGGGCAGGTGCGTTCATCATGGACTCATTTAATCACCTGGGGCGCGCGGCTTGCCCCTAGGATGGTGGCATGCCCGCTCCCCGCTCCGCGCCCGCCGCCGGGTGGAACTCGTGAGGGTCGCCCTGACGAAGGGAACCCTGCTGGTTCCCCCGACCTACTTCGCGCTCTCGCACGCCCTGGCGATGCCACAGCTCGATTGGCAGGTTTTCACGCTCGCGGCGCGCGTCACCGATCCGGCCGTCACGATTCCCATCGACGAGGCCGCGCCCCGCGCGCTCGGCGGCCCGCTCCCGCTTCGATTCGCGGCGCAGGCACGAGGCCTGGGACAGTTGCGCCGTGCAATCAGCGCGTGGGATCCGGACGTTATCCACCAGCACCAGGCAACCTGGTCTCTGCCGGCCGTGGCGGCGGCGCGAGAGACGGGCGTGCCCCTCGTGGTGACGCTGCACGGCGGGGACGCCTATCCAAGGCTCGGGCGCGGCGCGGGTGCCGCGTGGAACACGCGCAATCGGCGGGCGGCCTTCGAGGGCGCGTCGCGACTACTCGCCGTCTCGAGCTACCTGGCGGATGTCGCACTGGGAGCGGGGGCCGATCCGCAGCGGCTGAGCGTGCACTATCAGGGCGTGGATGCCGACTGGTGGACGCCAGCCACCCCGCCAGCCATTGATTCGCATGAGGAGCCCATCGTCCTGTTCGTGGGCGCTCTGAGCCACTTGAAAGGCGTGGACGATCTGGCCTGGGCTTCGTCGGCTCTGGTGGGGCGCCGCCCACATCGCCTCGTCCTCGTCGGTGACGGGCCGCTGGCACCCGCACTGCGCGAACACGCGCCCGCCCACGTGACGTTCACGGGCCCGCTGGATCGTGAGGGGGTGCGCGCCTGGATGCGCCGCGCCCACGTCCTCGTCCTGCCCACGAAGCCGACGCAGGGACGGCAGGAGGCCGCGGGACTCGTCCTGCTCGAGGCTCAGGCGTGCGGCGTTCCCGTCATCGCCTATTCCACGGGCGGCACGCCGGAGATGGTCGCGCCCGGGGCCTCGCTGCTCACGGCCGAGCGCTCACCGAATGCTCTCGTCCGTTCGATCGACGAGGCCTTGGCCTGGTCGGAGGATGAGCGCGCGGATCGGGCGGCGGCGTGCCGGGCGTGGGTGACACGCGAGCGATCACTGCGTGGTGCAACCCGCCAGCTCCGTGCGATCTACGACGACGTGACCCGGTAGCGCCGCGCTCTACAGGTCGACGGTCCGTCCGGTGTCGGCCGATGTCAGGATGGCCTCGACGACGCGCAGGTTCTCCAGGGCCTCGTCCATCGTGACGTGCTCGGCGCCCACTCCGAGGATCGCGTCGCGGAAGCGCTCGTGTTCGAGGGCGAGGGGTTCGCGCTTGGTGAGGGCGTAGCGTACGACCTGCCCCTCGCTGACCCCGCGGAAGGCGGCGATAGCGTCCCACTGCAGGGGCGCGTGGCCATTCTCGTAGAAGGTCAGGTCCCCCATCGCGGTGTCTGCGACGAGCGCGCCGCGCTCCCCCGTCACGATCGTCGTTCGGTCCTTGTAGGGGGTGAGCCAGTTGACGAGGTGGTTGACGAGGATGCCGCCGGCAAGCACGCCCGAGGCGACCATCATGTCCTCGTGGGGGCGCCCCGAGCGCGCGGACGTGCGCGCGTAGATGCTCTCGTAGGGGGCATCCGCCACCCACGCGGCCAGGTCTACGTCGTGCGTGGCAAGGTCCTTCACGACGCCGACGTCGCTAATGCGCGCGGGGAAGGGCGACTGGCGACGCGTCGCGATCTGCTCGATCTCGCCAAGCTGGCCCTCCGCGATGCGCCGACGCATGTCGATGAGCGCGGGATTGCAGCGCTCGACGTAGCCGACAGCTCCCACGAGGCCCGCGGCCGCGAAGGCATCGCGGATGCGCCGGCCCGCCTCCACGCTCGTGGCGAGAGGCTTTTCGACGAGGGTGTGCACCCCGGCCTCGGCGAGCGCGAGGGCCGCAGCCTCGTGGTGAGCGGTGGGAGCGGCGATGATCGCGGCGTCAATACCTGCCTCGATGAGCTCCTCGACGCCACCCAGCACGGGCAGGTCACCCGCAACGCCGAAGCGGTCACCGCCCGGGTCAGCGAGCGCGACGAGGTCCACCCCGGCGGTCGCGCGCGCGTTGCGCACATGGTGTCGACCCATCGAGCCGATGCCAAGGATTCCCAAGCGAATGGTCATCAGGCACCCGCTTCCGCGAGCGCGTTGATGCCCTGTGCGATGCGTTCCAGCTCGCCGGGAGTCAGCGAGGGGTAAATCGGCAGGGAGAGGACCTGGGCGGCGGCCTCACGGGTGGCGGGCAGCTCCGCGTCGGGGGCGAAACGGGCCAAGGAGGGCAGCTCGTGGTTCGGGATCGGGTAGTAGACGCCCGAGCCGATGCCGTATTCGTCGCGCAGAGCATCGGCGAAGCCGTCGCGGTCCTCGGGCACGCGGATCGTGTACTGGTGGTAGACGTGTGTGGCGCCGGGAGCGACGTGAGGGACGGTGACGCCGCGCAGGTGCGCGTTCAGGAACGCGGCGTTCTCGCGGCGCTTGGCTGTCCATGCCCCGACTTTGGTGAGCTGAACGCGCCCGATCGCCGCATGGATGTCGGTCATGCGGTTATTGAGGCCCACAATTTCGTTGGCGTAGCGCGTCTCCATGCCCTGGTTGCGCGCGAGGCGTACGCCTCGGATGATGCCGGGGTCGGCGGAGGTGACCATGCCGCCCTCGCCGCTGGTCATGTTCTTCGTCGGGTAGAAGGAAAAGGCCGCGAAGCTGCCGAAGGAGCCGACCGCCGTCCCGTGCAGGGTCGCGCCGTGGGCCTGTGCGGCGTCCTCAAAAATCATGAGTCCGTGCTCAGTGGCAATCGCCTGGAGCGCGTCCATGGGCGCGGGGTGGCCGTAAAGATGGACGGGCATGATGGCGCGCGTGCGCGGGGTGATCGAGGCTTCGACGGCGGCCGGGGAGAGCGTGAAGGTGAGCGGGTCAATGTCGGCGAAGACGGGGGTCGCGCCCGTGATGGCCACCGAGTTCGCTGTGGCCGCGAAGGTGAAGGAGGGGACGATGACCTCGTCGCCCGGCCCGATCCCCGCGGCGAGCAGTCCCAGGTGCAGCGCGGAGGTCCCCGAGTTGACCGCGACGGCTCGGGTTCCGGGCACGAGGGCGGCCACAAACTCGTCCTCAAAGGCTGCCACCTGCGGGCCCTGGGCGATCATGCCCGTGCGCATGACGGCCGCGACCGCGTCGATCTCCTCCTCGCCGATGAGCGGGCGAGCGGGCGGGATGAACGGCTGCGTCATGGCTGGTCCTCACGGGTCTGGGCGGGTGTCGCGGGTGTGCTCGGGGACGAGGCGTGGGCTGCCTCGGGCGACAGGGCGCCGCCACGCTCGACGTAGCGGCGTCCCGTGGCCGGGCACACCCACGTGCGGTCCCCGGCCTCGTTCGTCGGTTCCTCATCGGCGGCCACGAGAGGCACGCCAGCTTCGCCGACCCACCCGATACGGCGCGCGGGCACGCCGACGACGAGGGCGTAGGGGGCCACGTCCGACGTGACGACCGCGCCCGCGCCGACCGACGCCCACGCGCCGATGCGCACGGGGGCGACGCACACGGCGCGAGCCCCGATGGCAGCGCCTCGATCGACAGTGACACCGACGCGTTCCCAGTCACTCGCGCTCTTGAGGCTCCCGTCGGGGTTGATCGCGCGGGGGCAATGGTCGTTCGTGAAGACGGCCGCGGGCCCAACGAATACACCGTCGGCCAGGGAGGCGGGCTCGTAGATGAGGGCGTAGTTCTGGATCTTGCAGCGATTCCCGACGCGTACGCCTTCGCCGATGTATGCACCCCGACCGACGATCGTCTCTTCGCCGATAGTTGCATCTTCTCGAACCTGGGCGAGATGCCACACGCGGGCGCTGGGGGCCACCATCGCACTGGGCGCCACGTCGGCGCTGGGCTCGATCACGCTGCTTCCCTCTCCTTGTTGCTGCACGCGCGGGCGCGCTCACAGATACCCTCACTATAGGCGCGTGCCCACCCCGATGTGCGACACTAATCGAATGCAGATGCGCTCCGACACGTGGGTCGTCATCCCCGCGTTCAACGAGGCGCCCGTCATCGGGGGCGTCGTCGCGGGCGTTCGCACCCTTTTCCCGCATATCCTCGTCGTCGATGACGCGTCAACGGATAACACTGCGGCCCTGGCCCGCGCGGCCGGCGCCTACACGGCCACCCACCCTCTCAACCTCGGTCAGGGCGCTGCCCTGCAGACCGGATTCGAAGCGGCGCTCGCGCGTGGGGCCCGCTACGTCGTCACTTTCGATGCCGATGGCCAGCACGATCCGGCGGATGCGGCGGCGATGGTTGATCGGGCGCGCGAGGAGGACCTCGCTTTCGTCCTCGGATCTCGCTTCCGCGACGGCGCGCATGCACAGGTCGGCTCCGTCAAGCGCGCGATGCTGCGCCTCGGAGCCCTCATCGCCCGCCTGCGCACCGGCATGGCTCTGACGGACACACATAACGGGCTGCGCGTGATACGCGCCGATGCCCTCGCTCATGTGCACCTGACCCACTCACGCATGGCCCACGCCTCGCAGATCGTCTCCCAGCTGGCGGCCTGTGGCCTGCCCGGCGCGGAACACCCCGTGACGATCTCCTACACGGACTACTCACGGGCGAAGGGCCAGCCCCTGCTCAACTCAGTCAATATCGCCGTCGACCTGGCGTTGGGGGGACGATGAGCGCCTACATCGCTATCCGTGTCCTCCTACTCCTCGCCCTCGCACTCACCGCGTGGTGGCTCGTGCGCCCGGTATCCTCGGCCTCGTCCCTGGCTCTGCGCCGCATCGGCATCGGCGTCCTCGTGGCGGCGGCGATCGTGGCGATCCTCGTGCCGTCGCTGGCCAACACGGTCGCCCGCGCCATCGGCGTGGAGCGTGGCGTCAACCTGATCGTCTACGGGCTCGTCATCGCATTGATTGCGCAGATGGTGACCGGGTACCGGCGCGAGGCCCGGGCCGAGGCACGCATGGCGACGCTGGCTCGCTCGCTCGCCCTCGCACACGTCCTTCCGCCCGAGGACACAACCCCTGAAAACGCCATCGACCCTCCTGTTCACACTGATGGCCCGGAAGTGGAACGCGCCGCTAACGGCCCTGATTCCCCGACAAACCCGCCAGATAACGATATGGTTACAAACGATGAGTAACGTGAATCTGCGACCGATCCAGCACTCGGCCGTCAACTACGGACGCTTCGGCCTCCTGCGCGGCGCGCTCGCCGTGCTCCTGGCCGGCGTGCTCTTCGTGGTGTCATCGGCGGGTTTCGTGTACGCCAGTTTGAGTAGCCAGTTCGCCAACCGCGTCGTCAACATCGACGCATACTCGGTTGATGGGCAGAGCAAGGCGACCCCCGATTCCTTCGAGGGGCGTGCCGTCAACATCCTCGTGGTCGGAACCGACTCGCGCAACGGCGCCAGCGGCGAGCTGGGTGCGGGCGACGCAGATGACGTCCCCGGCCTGCGCAATGACTCGACGATGGTGATTCACGTCAGCGCGGACCGCTCTCGCGTGCAGATCGTGTCCATCCCCCGTGACACGCTGGTTGACATCCCCGCGTGCAAGCACCGCGACGGCACCACCAGCGAGCCGACCAGCGACGACATGTTTAACAACGCAATGGTCTATGGTTCGAACGGCGGGGATGATCAGGAGGACATCGCCCCCGGCATCGCCTGCGTGAAGTCAACCGTTGAAAAGCTCTCCGGCATGTCCATCGACGCCTTCATGGTCGTTGATTTCGCGGGCTTTATTAACATGATCGATGCGCTCGGCGGCGTCTGGTTCAACATCCCCGAGCACATCGAAGATGAGTCCGCCCAGCTCTACATCGACGCGGGCTGTTGGAAGCTGTCGGGCACTCACGCGCTGGCCTACATGCGCTCGCGCAAGGGGCAGGGCGACGGTTCCGACATTTCGCGCATCGGCCGCCAGCAGCAGCTGATTTCCGCGATGCTGCGCGAACTGCAGGAGAAAAACTACGTGACCGATCCTGGCGCGCTCATTAACTTCCTGCAGGCCGCGATTTCCGCCGTGAACGTCTCCGACAACCTCGGAAACGCCAGCTCGGACGCATCCCTGCTCATCAACGTGCTGCAAAAGGTGGATCGCACCAACATCCAGTTCGTCACCATGCCGGTTGAGGAGCCGTCCTGGGATCCGAATCGTCGTATCCCCTCCGAGCCAATGGCTCGCAACGTGTGGACCGCGTTGAAGAACGATCAGGCTCTGCCCGTGGGCACGACGTTCACGGACGGCAACGGCGCGCAGCTGGTGGTGCCCGATCCGACCGCGACAACGGCACCGTCGACACCCAATCCGACGCAGGCTCCCACGACCGATCCCAGCTCCGAGGAGACCACCACGGATAACACCGAGCAGTCCGCGTCCGTCGCGAATAACGCGGCGAACGAGGAAGCTGCCAAGCAGACAGCCGCCACCTGCCCGCCGAAGAACCAATGAGCAATCCCCCCTCGTTTACGCCCGACCCGAAACGACGCCGCCCAGGATCCGACGACGCTCACGTCATCGGTGAAGAGGTGCGCGGCAGCGCTCCCA
Organism: Pauljensenia sp. UMB3104; assembly: GCF_030217285.1. Lineage (NCBI taxonomy): Bacteria > Bacillati > Actinomycetota > Actinomycetes > Actinomycetales > Actinomycetaceae > Pauljensenia > Pauljensenia sp. UMB3104. The sequence continues at coordinate 157,348 of NZ_JASONN010000004.1, forward strand.
CTCCCCCACCCGAGGCCCTCGCGCCACAGATGTGGAGGATCTCCGACGACGAGGCCGACGCCTCGCGTCCCCTGATGCCGCGCACGCTGGACCAGCCACAGCGCGACTCTCAGTCGATTTTCCCGCGCCGCACCCCCGCCCAGCAGCCGCCGTCGTTCCAGCCGGCGTCGGCCTCCAATCCCCCGTCCTACGCGCCGGGCTCTGGCCGTTCCACGGGTGCGAACACCTACGCGCCCTCCGGGAACGGGCCTCGTCAGGTGACGATCAATCGCGCCCAGGGTGCGCCCGCGGCCGCCCCCGCGCCGACTGCTGTCCCTGCGGGCCCTTCGGTCCCGGCTGCGAAGCCGAGGCGACGCAAGCGCCGTCACCCCATCCTGAAGACCCTGTGCCTCTTCCTGGTCATCGTCCTGGCGTGGGGCGGCTTCCTGTTGTGGGATGCCAACACGAACATGGGTCGCGTGAGCGCGCTGTCGGGCGCCGCCGATACGCCCGGCACGACCTACCTGCTGGCTGGCTCGGACTCGCGCGCGGACGGCGCCGTGAAGGATGGTTTCGACGAATCCGAGCGCGCTGACTCGATCATGCTCGTCAACGTCGCCCCGAACGGGCAGACGGTTGCGCTCTCGATTCCCCGCGACACGTACGCGGAGATCCCGGGCGTCGGCTGGGACAAGATCAACGCCTCCTACGCTTATGGCGGGCCGCAGCTGCTCGTCGAGACCGTCGAGAAGCTGACGGGCCTGACGGTCGATCACTTTGTTCAGATCGGCATGGGTGCCGTGCCCGACATGGTGGATGCCGTCGGCGGCGTTGAGCTGTGCTACGACAACGACGCCGACGACCAGTATTCCGGCCTGAAGTGGACCGCGGGTTGCCACACGGTTGACGGCACGACGGCCCTGCAGTTCTCGCGTATGCGCTACCAGGACCCCGAGGGCGATATCGGCCGCACGAAGCGTCAACGCCAGGTGATTTCGAAGGTCATTTCCTCGGCGGCCTCGCCGTCAACCCTCATTAATCCCGCGAAGACCCTGCGTGTGGAGCGCGCGGGCTCCAAGTCCTTCACGGTTGACGAAGACTCCTCTGTGTTCACGGTGGCGTCGCTCGTGTGGGCGCTGCGCTCCGCTTCGTCGAATCAGATGATGGGCGTCCCGCCGATCGAGTCATTGAACTTCACAACGAACGCGGGAGCATCTGCTGTTTTGCTGCGCGATACGACCGCCGACGACTTCTTCGCCAAGCTGCGTGCCGGTACGCTGACGACGTCGGACCTCAACCAGGTCGACGGGTTCTAAGTCGGCCTGCAGTCCTCCAATGGGTGACAAAAGCCCCCGGCCTCGTTCCTCTGTGAGGGAACGAGGCCGGGGGCTTTATCCGTGCGTCAACGCGCTCAGGCGCCGGGGACGGTGATCGGGCGCGGACCCGCCTGCCAGCCTTCCCACGCGGAGGTGAGGATCTCCTCGACCCCGTTGTTGGCCTTCCAGCCGAGGTCGACGCCGATGGAGAGCGGGTCACCGATCAGCTTGGGCGGGTCGCCGGCGCGGCGGTCCAGCTCCTCAACGGGGAAGTCCCAGCCGATAACACGGCGCAGGCCGTCGACGATCTCTCGGACGGAGGTGCCCAGGCCGGTCCCCACGTTGTAGGTGTGGTGGTCGGGCTGACGCCCCTCGGCCAGCACGTCGAGGGCCGCGATGTGTGCCTCCGCCAGATCCAGGACGTGGATGTAGTCGCGGATGCAGGTGCCGTCGGGGGTGTCGTAGTCAGTGCCGAAGATCTTGGCGCTCTCGCCGCGCTCAACGCGGTCCAGCACCATCGGAATCAGATTCATGACGGCATCGTCAGCCAGGTCAGGCCACCCGGCACCCGCAACGTTGAAGTAGCGCAGGCCGATCCACTTCAGATCCCAGGCGCGCTCGCAGTCAGCCATCAGCCATTCGCCGATCAGCTTCGTCTCGCCGTAGGGGTTGATGGGGTGACCGGCCATGTCCTCGGTGACCACGGGGTCCTTGGGTGTGCCGTAGACAGCGGCCGAGGACGAGAAGATCATCTGGTCGACTCCGGCGTCCTCCATTGCGAGGAGAACGTTGGCCATACCGCCGATGTTCTGCTGGTAGTACCAGGCGGGGCGTTCGACGGATTCGCCGACCTGCTTGCGTGCGGAGAAGTGAATGACCGCGGTCACGTCTTCGTCCACCATGAGGGTAGACAGCGCGGAGCGGGCTTCGTCCAGCGTCACGTCAAGCTTCACGAGCTTGGCGTCGCCGACGCGCGATGCCTTGCCACTCGACAGGTCGTCGACGACAACGACGCGATCCCCGCGCTGACGCAGGAGACGGACAACATGCGCGCCGATGTAGCCGGCGCCGCCACAAACGAGAATGCTCATGGCTCCAGGATACGACGCGCCGCCCCTTCAGGGCTACCCGCGCAGTCCTTGTGTTCGCCTCGCTCAGCGTGCCTGACTGACGCGTTGGGCGAGGGCCGCACCCTTCGCACTGGCCACATCGCGCAGGTCCTTCTGAAAAGAACGCATCTTCGCGCGTAGGGCCTCGGCCTGCTCACCCTCACCCGCGCCGAGGATCCGGGCAGCGAGCAGACCCGCGTTGCGCGCGCCCGCGATGGAGACGGTCGCGACGGGCACGCCGGCGGGCATCTGGACGATGGAGTGCAGGGAGTCCACGCCGTCGAGGTGCTTGAGGGGCACGGGCACGCCGATGACGGGCAGCTCGGTGAGAGCCGCGAGCATGCCGGGCAGGTGGGCGGCACCGCCGGCTCCGGCGATGATGACGCGCAGACCGCGCGCCGAGGCGCTCCTCCCGTAGGCGACCATGTCCTCGGGCATGCGGTGGGCTGAGACGACGCCGACCTCGCAGGCGATGCCGAACTCTGCGAGAGCAGCAACAGCGGGCTCCATGGTGGGCCAGTCAGAGTCGGACCCCATGACGACGCCGACGAGCGGGGCCTCGCCGGTGGCGGTCAGCTGAATGTCGAGCTCGGTGGTCATGAGCGGTCCTTTCGGGAGGGAACGAGGCCGGGGTACCTATCCCTCAGCCGTCAGCGGAGAGAAGGTCAGTCGGTGGGCGCGTCGCCGCGCAGGGCACTCACGGCAGCCCGAGCGCGCTCGAGAGCGAGAGCGGGGTCCTGATCGACGACGGTGACGTGCCCGAGCTTGCGGCCCGGGCGCACTTCCTTGCCGTACAGGTGGATCTTCGCGCCCGCTCCCCCGGCCCTGAAGGCTTCGGCGAGGGCACGCGCTGGCTGGTCATAGGAGGAACCGAGGAGATTCACCATGACGGAGTAGGTCTCCGGTGCGCGCAGGTCGGTCGAACCGAGCGGCAGGTCGAGGACGGCGCGCAGGTGCTGCTCGAACTGGCTGGTGACAGCTCCGTCGATGGTCCAGTGCCCCGTATTGTGCGGACGCATGGCGAGCTCGTTGACGAGGACGCGCTCGTCTGCACCCTCCCCGACGACGAACATTTCGACGGCGAGGACGCCGGTGACGCCCAGCTCGGACGCAATACGCTCGCCGATGCGACGGGCCTGCGCAGCCGTCTCAGGTCGGATTCCCACGGCGGGGGCGCTCACCTCGGCGCACACGCCGTCCACTTGCACGGTGGAGGCCACGGGCCACGAGGCGATGTCACCCGACGGGGTGCGCGCCAGCAGAGCAGCAACCTCTCCGGTGAAGGGAACCAGGGCTTCGGCCAAGAGGGGACCATTGCCCCACCACGAGGCCACGTCCGCGGGACTGTGGGCGACAGCCACACCGTGCCCGTCGTAGCCGCCGCGCGGGGTTTTGACGATGAGCGGCCAACCGATCGTGGCGCCAAATTGCTCCAGCTGCGCCTCATCCTCGACGCGTGCCCACGCAGGGCACGGGATCCCCATCTCGGTCAGGCGCTCACGCATGGCGAGCTTGTCTTGCGCATACAGCAGGGCGCTCGCCGGGGGCTGAACGGAGACGACACGCGCGGCCTCCTCCATAGTGGCTGCGGGAATGTGCTCATGCTCGAAGGTCAGGACGTCCGCGCCGTCGATGAGCGCGCGAACCGCGTCCAGGTCGGCGGGAGCCCCAACGGCCTTATCAACCGTCACCTGTCCGGTTGAGCCGTCCTCGGCCTCGACAAGAGGGCGCAGGTTAATCCCGAGCGCGATCGCGCTCTCCTGCATCATCCGTGCCAGCTGACCGCCGCCAATGACGGCAACGGTGGGAGGTGTGCGCATCTTGTGTTCCACTCCTTCAATCTACCGCGCCGCTAGAAGCGCCGCGAGCGGCGTCCCATGGACATGAGGGGCCCTTCGGGCATCACACGGTCCGGGTCCAGCGATGCGGGGATCGCCGCGACCGACACCGTGAAAACGGGGGGCTTGTTCGTCTTCAGCTCGAGGCGCCCGCCCATCGCCTGCGCAAGGTCATGGGCGAGGGCTAGGCCGATGCCGGTCGAGCCATGCCCAGAGACGCCTTTTTCAAAGATATCGGGGGCGAGGCTCTCATCGATGCCCTCGCCTTCGTCACTCACCTCAATGACGACTCCGCGTTTGGACGTGCCCGCGTGCGCCCACACGCGCGTCGTCCCGTCGCCGTAGCGCAGCGAGTTTTCGATGAGGGTGGCCAGGACCTGACCGAGCTTCCCGGCGTCAGCGAGGATCGGGCGCTCAGCTTCGTCGAGGAAAACGAGCGAGCGCCCGGCCGCCTCGAACTGGTCCTCCCACTCCTCGCGGGCCGTGTTGAAGACCTCGAGAATGTGGATGGCTTCGGTCTGGCTGGTCTGGCGCTTGGAGACGTCGAGAAGCTCCGTCACGACGTTCGTCATGCGTTCGACCTGTTCGAGGCAGGTGCGGGCTTCGGCACGCACCTCGTCCTCTGTGGAGATCAATTCGATCTCCTCCAGGCGCATGGACAGCGCCGTCAGAGGGGTACGCAGCTGGTGCGAGGCATCGGCGGCCGCTTGACGCTCGGCAGCGAGTCGGCCCGCCATACGCTCACCGGTGCGAGCCAGCTCCTCCGAGACCAGGTCGATTTCCTCAATGCCGGACTTTTCGACGCGGGCACGCACGCCACCCGAACCGATCTGCTCAGCCTGGGCAGCCAGGTAGATGAGGGGCGCGGACAGATCACGCGACAAGGCACGCGCCATGAGCCAGCCGATCAGCATCGACAGGGCCATGCCACCGCCAAACAGCGAACACGTCCACGCAATGCGCCCCAGCGCGTTCGATGCCGATGCTGTGAGCTGGACAGACACTCCAGAGGGTGAGGACGCCACAGCGGTCAACGTGCGTCCCGAAATAACCTTGCCGTTGGTCGCGATGTTGGAGTTGGGCACCTTGATGCGATAGCTCAGTTCACCACCGCGGCTGTTCGCTTGATCCTCCACCAGCGATGCCAGGGTCGCAGGGTCGTTCCCCTCCCCCGCAGCGCGCCGACGCTCAATATTTTGCAGGATGAGCTGCGACTGAACCTCGAGGCTACGCTGTTCGGAGGTCCAGATGGATACCGACGCGAAAAACGCGCCGGGAAGCCCCATCAGGAGGCACACGACGGCGACGACCGAGACGATCATCCTCACCGCGCGTGCGCGCATGACGAGCCTCCCTCAGCGACGCTCAGCGAGCGTTTTCGAAGCGGAAACCCATCCCGCGCACGGTTGTGATGTAGTGCGGGTCAGTCGCGTCGTCGCCGAGCTTGCGGCGCAGCCACGACACATGCATATCGAGGGTCTTCGTGGAGCCGGTCGGATCCGACCCCCACACCTCGCGCATGAGGGTGTCGCGAGCGACGACGGAACCGGCTTCACGCAGCAGGACACGCAAAAGATCGAACTCCTTCGCCGTCAGGCTCAGCTCCACATCACCGACGAAGGCACGATGCGCGGCGACATCCATGCGGATGTCCTGCGCACGCAGCTCACCCTCGACCGGTTCCGCGGCCTGGCGGCGCAGCAGCGCACGCACGCGGGCAAGAAGCTCGGCCAGACGGAAGGGCTTCGTCACGTAGTCATCCGCACCGGCGTCGAGGCCGACGACCATGTCAACTTCGTCCGTGCGGGCAGTGAGGATCAGGATCGGGACTCGGTTGCCGGAGGAACGGATCTCGCGAGCGACATCCAGGCCGTCCATGTCCGGCAGGCCGAGGTCCAGGACGACCAGGTCAACGCCACGGACATCCGCGAGGGCCTCAGCGCCCGTCGCGTGTGCACGCACGTCGTAACCCTCCCTGCCCAGTGCGCGGGCAAGGGGCTCAGAGATGGCCGGATCGTCTTCAACGAGGAGAACTGTAGTCACGCGTTCATCTTAGCAATTCCGAACCAAAACTTGCACCTTTCTTGACCCGTTCTCCGAGCCAATCCGGCACTCGTTCACACTGCGAGATGAACGTTAGTTAACAACGCTTGATAGCAGGTACGGCGAGACCGGACCGAAACCGCGCAAGTCCGCGGTCGGGAACTCTTCAAGCTCATAACCGTCACCAACCTCGCCGGCGGCAATGGCGGCGGCCGTGGTCGGATCCGTCAGGATTTTACCCACCGGCGCGATGTCCACGAGGCGAGACGCAAGATTAACGGTGGGGCCGAAAACATCACCCGAACGCGAGAACACATCGCCGCGCACAAACGAGGCACGCACCGGCAGCATCTCATCGTCAGCATTAAGGCGTTCGACCAGGGACGTAGCCACCCGCAGGCCCGTCGACAGATCGTCCGCAATATAGAGAACAGCATCGCCGATCATCTTGACGACGCGACCGCCCTCCTCAATGACGGCGTTACGACTCTCCTCTTCAAAGCGCTCAATGAGCCCCACGAGAGCGTCACCGAGGATCGTCGAGGAGGACGTGTAGGACACCATGTCCACGAAACCAAGGCAGCGGTTGAGCGGGAAACGATTATGGCGCTCCTCGTGCCCACGCTGCGACACCTCGCGGTCGAAACGGGACAGCGTCGCCTCAAGCTGACGCCGCCACGCGTAGGTGAACATTTCCTGGAAGACATCGATGTACTCACGCATATGGTCGAGCACGTACATGCGAGCCGTCGTGTCATCCAGCATGAAACGACGCATCGAGTCCTCAACCAGAGCCTCGAACTGCCACAGAGCCAGACGATCAGCCAAGTGAGCGTTCGCGCGCAGGAGGGACCGAGAGGTCGATGTATCAATGCCGCCCGATTCGACAAGCTCATGCCAGCGACTGAAAACATCCAAGTCGCGCTGCGAGAAAACCTTGTCATCGGCGGTAGGGGCCTGAAAACCGAGGGCGATCCAGAAACGGAAGACGCGTTCGATCGGTGTATCCGTCGCCTGAGCAATGTCGCGGGCGGAATACGACAGATGACCACCGAGCAGCTGAGGAACGTAGCTTGTTGCGGTCAGATCATCAGGAGTTGCAGGGGACGAAGCCGCGCGCTCATCCATCGCAAATCCCTCCTCTTTGGGCTGACTCAACACCACATCAGCGGGTAACGGTATATCAGATCACTTTTCAAAGTCACATCGGGAATGCGACCTCGCACATTGACAATTGTAGTAGTCTGATGAGTTTTTCTCTAGAGAATTGCACGTTTACCTGCGAAAATTGAGATTCCTGCACCAAATTGCACCTTGTCTGCACGCCGGAGGCACGTTGGGCGACAATGTCCTCATGCGCCTTGTTCTTGCCTCAGCATCCCCCGCCCGCCGAGCGACCCTCATTGCGGCGGGCATCACACCAATCGTTCATGTATCAACGGTTGATGAGGACGCAGTCCTCGCCGCGCTGCCCGGAGGGCGAGCCTTTTGCGGCGGCGCAACCACCCCTGCCGACGAAGTCGCAGCGCTTGCGGCGGCCAAGTGCGCGGACGTCTGCGAGGCCTTGAGCGCCCCCAGCCAGGCTTCCGAGCTTCCCGCCGGCGAGCCCGTCCTCGTCGTCGGCTGCGACTCGATGCTCGAGATCGGTGGCCAGATGCTCGGCAAGCCCCACACTCCCGACGTCGCACGCGAGCGCATCCGCGCCATGCGCCGCACGACCGCAACCCTGTGGACAGGCCACTGCGCGGCCATCCTCGCCCCGGCCTCGTCGACGCAGGAGAACACCGCCGCAGGACGCGCCGTGAGCGCCAGCGTCACTCGCTCCGCCTCGACCCAGGTCCACTTCGGGGACATCTCGGATGCCGAGATCGACGCGTACGTGGCCACCGGCGAGCCCCTGCACGTGGCGGGATCCTTCACGGTGGACGGTCTGGGCGGCCCCTTCATCGAGGGCGTGACGGGCGATTATCACTCGGTCGTCGGCATCTCCTTGCCACTGCTGCGCTCCATGGCCACCGAGCTCGGGGTCTTCTGGCCGGACCTGTGGGATGCGCCGCGCCCCTGAGTTTCGCTGCCAATCCCCCGCCCGTCGCGCCGTACTGTAGGGGCATGGACAACAGCACCGCATGGGGCATCGGCCTCGCTACGATCACTCTGGACGGCACGACACTCGACACGTGGTACCCCGCCCCGCACCTGGGCGAACCCGGCAGCGACGAGGAGCTGGCAACCTCGCTGTCCGTGCTGGAGCGCGTCGATGACGCACGCCGCGTGCGCACCGTCGTCGTGACCACGACGATCGACCTGACGCAGGCCCCCGCCTCGACGGAGGACGCCTACCTGCGCCTGCACCTGCTTTCCCACCGCCTGGTGGAGCCCAACACGATCAACCTCGACGGCATCTTCGCGGTGCTGCCCAACGTCGTGTGGACGGACGCCGGCCCGTGCGCCGTCGCCGACTTCGAGGCCACCCGCCTGCGCCTGCGCGCCCGTGATGGCCACCCCGTGACCGTGCAGGGTGTCGACAAGTTCCCGCCGATGGTCAACTACGTGCTGCCGCCCGGCGTGCGCATCGCCGACGGCACTCGCGTGCGCCTGGGCGCCTACCTGTCCGAGGGAACGACCGTCATGCACGCCGGCTTCGTGAACTTCAACGCGGGGACGCTCGGCCGTTCGATGGTCGAGGGCCGCGTCTCGCAGGGCGTCGTCATCGGCGACGGCTCGGATGTGGGCGGCGGCGCCTCCACGATGGGCACCCTCTCGGGCGGCGGCAAGCAGCGCGTGCGCCTGGGCGAGCGTTGCCTCCTGGGCGCGAACTCGGGCCTGGGCATTGCTCTGGGCGACGACTGCGTCGTCGAGGCCGGCCTGTACGTGACCGCCGGCGCGAAGGTCACACTCATTGATTCCTCCGGCGAGGCCGAGCCGCGCACGATCGCCGCGCGCGAGCTGTCGGGTGCGTCGAACATCCTGTTCCGCCGCAACTCTCAGACCGGCCGCATCGAGGCCATCGCCCGCGCGGGCGTCGTGGGCATCGAGCTCAACGACGCTCTGCACGCGTCGAACTGAGTGTTCTGACAACGAGGCCGGGGCCGCCCGCGCGCAGTGCGCAAGGTGGCCCCGGCCTCGTGCTATGACAGAGTCCATCAGCGCACGTTCCATGCCTCTCGGATGCGCTCGGCTGCGGCAGCCACGCGCTCGTCGGTGGCGGTCAGGGCCACGCGCACGCGCCCGTGGGCGGCGGTGCCGTAGAAGTCGCCGGGGGCCACGAGGATGCCGAGATCGGCTAGGCGGTCCACGAGCGCCCACGAGTCCGTCGGATTGGCGGGGTCGGCGACCCACAGGTACAGGCCAGCCGCCGTATCAGGGTCGACCTCGAGGCCGGCCTCGGTCAGCGCGTCAAGGAGGAGCGTGCGACGCGCAGCGTAGACGCTGCGCTGGCGCTCCACGTGCTCAGTGTCGCGGAGGGCAACCGCCATCGCGTGCTGGACGGGAGCGGGCACCATGAGTCCGGAGTGCTTGCGCACGCTCACGATGGGCGCGACCAGCGCGGGATCACCGTAGATGAGGGCGCCGCGGTAGCCCGCAAGATTCGACTGCTTGGACAGCGAGTACAGGACGAGCAGGCCGCTCGCATCGCCGTCGCACACGTCCGCATCCAGCAGGGAGGGCACTCCCTCGCTCACGTAGGGCTCGGCCCAGGGCAGGGCCGCGTAGCACTCGTCGGACACGACGACGGCGCCGTGGGCGCGGGCCCAGGCAACGACGGCGCGCAGCTGGTCCTTGCTCATGACGTGGCCATCGGGGTTGCCCGGGGAGTTCAGGTAGACGAGGGCGGCCTCGGGCCAACGCTCAGGGGTCGTCGGGTCGACAGCGACCGGGGTGGCACCGGCCAGGCGCGCGCCGATGTCGTAGGTCGGGTAGGCGACCTCGGGCACGAGGACCGTGTCACCCGCGCGCACGCCTAGGAGGGCGGGAATCCAAGCGACGGCTTCCTTCGAGCCAATCGTGGGGATCACGCCGCCGTGACCAACGTCGACCATGTGTCGGCGCGCGCCCCACGCGAGGATCGCATCGCGCACCTCGGCGGTGCCGATCACCGTCGGATAGCCGTGCGCGTTGGACGCCTCAGCCAGGGCCTCGCGGATGAACGCCGGGGTGTCATCGACGGGGGTTCCGACGCTCAGATCACAAATTCCCCCGGGATGGCCAGCCGCGCGCGCTTTGGCGGGCGCCAGCTGGTCCCAGGGGAATTCGGGCAGGTCAAGAGGGCGGGGAAGGATCGTGGTCATACCCCTACCCTATCGACTGTCAGAGGTTTTCGGCCTTCCATTCCTCATTCTGAGGCGGCAGCGCGGCGATCATCGGATCGTCGAAGTCCTGGACGCCGGTCTTCTGGGCGCCACCGGGGCTGCCCAGGTCGTTGAAGAAGTCGACGTTAGCGCGCAGGTAGTCGGACCACTCGGAGGGCAGGTCGTCCTCGTAGAAGATGGCCTCGGTCGGGCACACGGGCTCGCATGCGCCGCAGTCCACGCACTCCTCGGGGTGGATGTAGAGCGAACGGGCACCCTCGTAGATGCAGTCGACGGGGCACTCGTCCACGCATGCGCGATCCTTGACGTCCACGCAGGGCTGCGCGATGACGTAGGTCATGAGACGTTCCTCCTGGTCAGTTCTAAAGACTCGTTGATTCTATTATTCACGTATGAGCAACCCCGAGTCACCCCGCGTCACCAAGAGCCCCACAAGCGGCGGAAATACGCCAATTCAGTCGAGCGCGACGGATGGGGCGCGCGAGGAAATTTCCGCACGCGGCCCTGGCGCAATTCCCGCCTTGCCGTGGATGAGCTTCAGGGTCGGCGAGAGGATCGTCATCCGCTACCGTCTGGCAGACGGACTGCACGACGCCCTGGGAGAGGCGCTCGAGGTGGCCCCCACGCACGTCACGGTTGCGACGAGGCGTGGGCCGGTTCGCGTGGATGCCCGCACGATGGTGACGGGCAAGCGCGTACCTCCCCCGCCCACCATCTAGCGAGCGGGGGAAGCAGGCGCGGTTCAGCGGTTGGCGCGGCGCTCGCGAGCGGCGATCTTGAAGCGCTCCTGGGCGTCCAGGACGACCTTGCGCACGCGCACGGCCTCGGGCGTGACCTCGACGCACTCGTCGTTGGCCGCGAACTCGAGGGATTCCTCGAGGGTCAGCTTGCGCGAGGGGGTCAGCGACTCGTACACGTCCGCGGTCGCGCTGCGCGTGTTCGTCTGCTTCTTCTCACGGCAGATGTTCACGTCCATGTCCTCGCCGCGCGGGTTTTCACCCACGACCTGGCCCTCATAGACCTCGGAGGAGGGCTCGACGATGAAGGAGCCACGCTCCTGCAGGTTCGTCATGGCGTAGGGGGTGGCCTGGCCTGCGCGGTCGGCGACGAGGGAGCCCGTGAGGCGCTGCTCGATGGTGCCCTGCCAGGGCGCGTAACCGTCCGCGATGGACGAGGCGATACCGGTGCCGCGCGTTTCAGTGAGGAAGCGCGTGCGGAAGCCGATGAGGCCTCGTGCGGGAACCACGAATTCCAGGCGGATCCAGCCCGAGCCGTGGTTCGCCATGGTCTCCATGCGGCCCTTGCGGGCGGCCATCAGCTGCGTGACGGCACCGAGGTACTCCTCGGGGATGTCGATCGTCATGCGCTCCATGGGCTCGCTGAGGACGCCGTCGATCTCCTTGGTGACGACCTGCGGCTTGCCGACGGTGAGCTCGAAGCCCTCGCGGCGCATCTGCTCGACGAGGATTGCCAGCGCGAGTTCGCCACGGCCCTGGACCTCCCAGGCGTCGGGGCGCTCGGTGGGCAGAACCTTCAGGGACACGTTGCCGATGAGCTCGCGGTCGAGGCGGTCCTTGACCTGACGAGCCGTGACCTTCGCGCCCTTGACGCGGCCGGCCATGGGCGAGGTGTTGATGCCGATGGTCATCGAGATGGCCGGGTCGTCGACCGTGATGAGCGGGAGAGGACGCGGGTCATCGAGGTCGACGAGGGACTCACCGATCATGATGTCCTCGATACCGGCGACGGCGACGATGTCGCCGGGGGCGGCGGAGTCGGTGGACACGCGCTCGAGGCCCTCGGTGGCCAGCAGCTCGGAGATGTGGACGCGCTGGATGGTGCCGTCGTGGCGCGCCAGGCCCACATCCGCGCCCTTCTTGAGGGTGCCGTTGTGGATACGCAGCAGGGCGAGACGACCCAGGAACGGCGAAGCGTCCAGGTTGGTGACGTGGGCCTGCAGCGGCATGTCCTCATCGTAGGAGGGGCCGGGGATACGGTTGAGGATGGTCTCGAACAGGGGCTCGAGGTCCTCGGTGGGCAGCTGGCCGTCACCCGGGTTCTCCAGGGAGCACTTGCCTGCCTTGGCGGAGGCGTAGACAACGGGGACGTCCATGAGGGAGTCCACGTCGATGTCGATGCCCTCATTCATGAGGTCCTCGCCCAGGGAGAGCAGCAGGTCGGTCGTCTCGGAGACGACCTCTTCGATGCGCGAGTCGGGACGGTCAACCTTGTTGACGACGACGATGACGGGCAGGTGTGCCTGCAGGGCCTTGCGCAGCACGAAACGGGTCTGCGGAAGCGGGCCTTCGGAGGCATCGACCATGAGGACGACGCCGTCGACCATCGACAGACCGCGCTCAACCTCGCCGCCGAAATCGGCGTGGCCGGGGGTGTCGATGACGTTGATGGTGACGCCGTTTTCCAGGCCGAGGGCCTGCGCCGCGGGGCCACGATAGTGGACGGCGGTGTTCTTCGCGAGAATGGTAATGCCCTTCTCACGCTCCAGATCGCCGGAGTCCATGACGCGCTCGCCGGTCTTTTCGACCGTGTCACGCTCGGAGAACGCTCCGGACTGCCAGAGCATTGCGTCAACCAGCGTGGTCTTTCCGTGATCGACGTGTGCGACGATCGCGACGTTTCGCAGGTCGGGACGCGTGGACATATGTGGACTCCTCAAATGTGGATACAGATTTATGCGTGTTGGGAGGCGAGCACGTCGCGGAGGCGATCGGTTCGAATCGATTTCACGCACATACGCCTTCAAGAATATCGGCTGAACGACGGGCAATGCGATCCCCATCCTGCGAATTCCACCACGTCGCGGATGCCAGGCGTTCATTTGGACGCCCTCCGGCCGGTCTATTTGCTCGATACCGACCGATGGCGTTTACTGAATACTATGACTGACATCGCGACGCTCAGCGCTGACGTTTCGACGGCCTCGGCCCTTGTCACCCCCTTCGGCGCGCATCTGTTGTCATGGCGTCCCACCGGGCATTCCGACGTCCTGTGGCTCTCCTCCCGCGCGGTGCTCGATGGCACGAAGGCAATCCGCGGCGGCATCCCCCTGTGTCTCCCCTGGTTCGGTAGCCCCACCGATTCGCCGACGAGGCCGGGGGACGGTGCAGGTGCGCACGGGTTTGCCCGCACATCGCTGTGGACGCTGCGCTCAAGCACGCAACCCGCGGACGACGCCCCGGCCTCGTTCACCTTCGAGCTGCACCACACGGGCGAGACGTCCCCCCTCTACCCCCACTCGTTCTGCGCGCGTCTTGACATATCCGCGGGGGACGAACTGAACGTCACCCTGACCCTCACGAACGAGGACGACCACCCCTTCGCGATCGAAGCGGCCCTGCACACCTACCTGCACGTCGGCGACGTCAAGGACGTGACGGTGGAGGGATTGAACGGCGAACGCTACTACGACAAGGTCCGCGAACGCTACGCCACCCAGAGCGGCGACATCACTTTTATCGGGCCGACCGCGTCTACACCTCCACGGCGCAGGTCCAGGTCGTCGACCCGAAGCTGGGACGGCGTATCGTCGTGGACAAGAACGGCTCGGGCTCGACGATCGTGTGGAACCCCTGGTCGCAGGGCGCGGCCACGATGAGCGACATCGGTGAGGGCGAGTGGCAGAACTTCGTATGCGTGGAAACAGCGGCAGTGCGCGAACGGGCACTCACGCTGTGGCCGGGGCATCCCCACATCATGACGCAGACGCTCGCCGTGGAGTCACTGGACTGACCGCCCCACGGGTAGGATTAGCCCCAGCTACGACCAGAAAGGCCCTCATGGCTCTCACTTCCGCGATCGCGTCCGCTTACCTGTCCGTTTCCCGGTGGAAGCTCTCCACGCAGCCTCTGCCGGACAAGGTCATCGTCATTGGCGCTCCACATACCTCAAATTGGGACGGCGTCTTCATGGCGATTTCCATGTGGAAGTCCGGGCGCACGTTCTCCTTCCTGGTGAAGGATTCCGTTGTCAAGGCGCCTGTGCTCGGCTGGTTCGTCAAGAAGATCGGCGCCGTCCCGGTAGAGCGCAGCGCCGCGCACGGCCTCGTCGACCAGGTCGCTTCGCGCATCCGCGAGGCGGACTCGTTCACGCTGTGCATCACTCCCAAGGGCACGCGCTCGCACCGTGACTTTTGGAAGTCCGGGTTCTATCGCATCGCGATGGAGGCGGGCGTGCCGATTCAGCTGGGCTTCATCGACCGCAATACCCGCACGTTCGGTTGGGGTCCGACATACCAGCTGACGGGCGACGTGCGCGCCGACATGGAGGTCATCCGCGCGTTTTACGCGGATAAGGTGGGCATTCGCCCGGAGAAGACGTCGGTTCCTCGCCTGCGCGCGGAGGACGAGGCCGCATGAGGTGTGTGCGAGCGTTGCTCGGTACCGCAGGGGCTCTCGCCCTGACCGCGGGCGGGAGTGCAACGCTCGCCGACAACCCAACGCAGATCCGCCTCACCGAGGTCTACGACATGACGCCGGGCGTCAGCGCGACCCATCAGGTGACGCTGGTGACGGATCAGGCACTCATTGGCGAGCAGTGTCAGTCGATGGGCACGGCCACCAAGGCTACCTCTTCTCTCCTCGTGACGGTCGACGGCGTGGACGGGTGCCGTTTCACGTGGGACCTTGCCGATGGCGGCGCCGAGATTGTCTCCGTCGACGACGGCGGCGTGTTCCACTTCGAGTCAACGTCAACGCGTCTCCTGGAGGGCTTCGCATCGCCCGATGCTTCTGCGTCCATCGAGTCCGTCACCCTGATCGCGCATAGCTCCGTCATCGTCGAGGCCTCGAACGACGGACAGATCACCACCCCCGGGGCATCGACGAAGACGGACGCGAGCACGGTCATCTGGCATGGCGTCACCGGCAACGTGAGCGCGACGGGCACCGTTGACGCCGATGCGCCCACTGCGGGTTCCTCCACCGGTCCATCACCGTCGACGCCCGTTTCAACGTCTTCTTCATCCCCTCGGGAACGCGAGCACGCCTCCACCGCACGCTCACTCACACCGATCATGGCGATCACGGCCGGTGTCCTTGCGCTGGCCGTTATCACCGGCCTCGCGCGACGATCGGCACGTTCGCGCCGGGCGGCTGCCGACGCGCAGTTCGACCGTGATGCTGCGCTACGTGAGGCACAGCGACGTTCCGCCTCTGCACGAAAGAGCGCTGCCGCTCCCTACGGGAGGCGGTCTCTCGCTCCGACCTCGTCAACGTCCGAGGAGAACGCACCCGCGAGCGCGCAGGCCCACGACCGCTGCGACGCGCAGTCGGGCACTGAACGCTTTTCCCCGCCCGACCACTCGTAGGCGTCCATTGACCACAGTGGCCCCGACCTCGGCGATGAAGTCGGGGCCACATACTGATGCCTCAGCCGATGTGGAAGTAGCGCTCCACGAGTTCCTCGACAGAGACACGCGAGTCCGCCAGGTCATCACGCAGGTGTTCGTCTCCCAGCTCGATCAGGCGCGATGCCCACGAGTCGATGAGGCCCGCGGGGAAGACGTCCTTCGCCTCGTAGTCCTCACGCTGGGCGAGGAGCCTACCCGCGGCCTCGAAGCAGGAGGCTGGCAGCTGATCGAGGCCGGGAGTCTGCGATGCGTCGCCGTCGACCTTACGCTCACGCGCGTACTCTTCCATGCCCGGCTCAGTCAGGCCAATACGCGCGGCGACGGCAATACCAGCAAGGAGCAGGTGGACCGCTGCGGACCCGTCGGGGCTGCGCAGCTCCACCGTCTGAGAGTCATTGGGCAGGTCGGCAATCGGAGGCTCAAGGGGGTTCGCATCGCGGAACATCGAGTCGTCGATGTTTTGCCAGCCGAGAGGCACACGCACGAGAACGGAGCGGTTGCGGTCACCCCAGCAGATCGAGGTTGGCGCCTCCTGATGGGGAACAAGACGCAGGAACGAGGTCGGGACGGTGTTACCAAACGCTGTGAGCGATGCTGCGTGCGACAGGTAGCCTCCGATCACCTTGAGCGCGGTGTCGGTGAGACCAGATCCCGTCGAGAACTGGTTGACGCCATCCTTGACGATGCGGGTATGGAAGTGCATGCCCGATCCGGCTTGCCCCACAGCGATCTTCGGCGAGAAGGAGACATGAATGCCATAGGAATGAGCGACTTCGCGCAGCACCCACTTGGCGAGCACCATCTGATCGGCGGCATCGAGCGCATCAACGGGCAGGAATTCGATCTCTTGCTGGACCATCTGACGCCCATCGGCGACGAAGTTACCGACCTCGGAATGGGCGTACTTCACCGAGCAACCGATGGCAACGAGGTGCGCGAGGGTCTCCGTGCGCACTTCCTCCCACTTGGAGAAGGGCCCGGATTCGTGGTAGCCGCGCTGAGGCTCGACGGGGAACAGCTCTTCTTCCTCCGAGAAGAGGTAGTACTCGAGTTCACCGAGGGCCTGCAGCTCGCAGCCCGTCTCCTCCTTGAGTGCTCGTTGAGCCTTCCGCAGGATTTCCTGGGGCGCCGAGGCCAGGGGGCGACCGTCAACATCGTAGAAGCCGCACAGGATATCGAGGGTCGGGATGTGCGAGAAGGGGTTGAGGAACGCGGTAGCCACGCGCGGCACGACATACAGGTCCGAAGAGGTCGCCTCGACGAATGTGAACAGGGAGGAACCGTCGACGCGCTCTCCGAGAGTCAACACCCGATCGAGGTGAGCCTTGGATTGGATCGCGAAGTTCAGGGTCTTCAGGCGTCCGTCCCCTCCGACGTAGCGGAGGTTGAGCATTTGGATGCCATTGTCCTCGATATAGCCGATGATGTCGGCTTTCGTAAACTCCTTCGCGGGCTTTCCGAGGGCCTGCACGAGCGGGTTGGGGTTCAGAGACACTGTGTCAGTCGACAGCATGAAACACTCCTCTTCGAGTATGACTAGGTTCACATTAGCAGAGACATTGTATCCCTAAACGACAAACCCTACAGTCGGAAGATATTTGCCATTTCCCCCAGAACTGAAGGGATTGACACCCTCCAAACCCGCCCCCAACATAAGTGACGCTTGTTACACTTTGCGTAGTCCACTTCTAGGAAGCGCAATGGCGACGACACCCTCTCCCCTCCCTCACGATCCCACGAGGCCACCGGCATGCTCGTGGCGCGGCCTCCTCATTGACTCCGCACGCACATTCTGGCCAGTGCCCGTCATGGAGCTCATCATCACCGTCATGGCGCGTTACCGCCTGAACATCCTGCACTGGCATCTGACAGACAACGCAGGCTGGCGTCTCCCGCTACCCGGCTACCCAGCACTCACCTCGATCGGAGCCCAGATCCCACGAGATCCCGCGCACTGGTACGACCGCACGTGCGCACCTCAGCGATCGGGCACATGGCGCACATCGCCCGCACACACAACACAGGGTTTCTACTCCGACGCAAACATTCGACACCTCGTCCGCTTCGCCGCACAGCGGGACGTGCGCATCATTCCGGAAATCTCAATCCCATCCGCTGCCGGCGCCGCGATCCGAGCCTACCCACACCTGGGAAACCCCAACCTCGTCTCCCCTCAGGAGGACAACTCAACGCTGTGGCCCCTCGCCTCATCCCTCCAATTCGTCGAGGCAGCCTTCCACCACGCGTGCGACCTATTCCCCTCCCCCATCATCCACATCGGCGTCCCCTGGACCGACTGGAGCCAGTGGGAACGCGACCCACGGCTCGCACGGGCAGGCCTAGGCTCGGGACAAGACATCGAGCGCCTCTTCATCGACCGAGCCACGCGAGTCCTCCACTTCCACGGCCGACGCGCAGCCGCATGGGACAGCGCAACCCGCGCCTATGGAAGCACCCCACCTGGAACGATTCTCCTCTCCTCACGCCACAATGAGACCGGGGACGAGGCCGCATCCTCATCGGGCGCCTCATGGGTGCTCGCAGACTCCGACCTGCTGACCCTCAGCCACCCCACAGTCGACCCCTCGTCACCCCAGCCCCCACTCACCGCACGCCAACTCGCTGATCAGCTCCCGCCAATGCTTCACAAGGAGCGACTCAAAGGCGTCGAGGCCGTCGCCTGGTCCACATCGGTGACGACCCCAGACCTGCTCTTTTACCACCTCCTCCCCAGACTCCTCGTCGTCGGCGAAATCGCATGGCACGGGGACGACGCGCTCACCTGGGAGCACCTCGCCCCAACGATCGAGCGAGAGATGGCCTACCTGAGACAACACATCCCCTACTGGACTCCTGGGCGATCATGAATGAGGGCCGCGCATCCAACCCGGATACGCGGCCCCGTGCCCCCTAGCGGGGCGGAGTTCGGAGCAGGCATGAAGACCGCCCCACTAGGCTTTCACGAACGCATTGACCACTTCTTGAGGCGCTCCGCGAGCGCGCGCGCATCAATATCCAAGCGCTCAGCTTCTGAGGCATCCTCGTGTT
Organism: Pauljensenia sp. UMB3104; assembly: GCF_030217285.1. Taxonomy (NCBI): domain Bacteria; kingdom Bacillati; phylum Actinomycetota; class Actinomycetes; order Actinomycetales; family Actinomycetaceae; genus Pauljensenia; species Pauljensenia sp. UMB3104. The sequence goes on from NZ_JASONN010000004.1 coordinate 176,359, forward strand.
TAATCGCGCGCCAGTAGGCAATCTTTGTGCGCAAGAACTCACGACGAAGCTCAATGATCTGCCCCTCCTCCTGGAGGCGGGCATCCTGCTGTTCCAGCAGGGTCACAAACTCGGAGATGTCCCTCTCCCCACCCAGGCCAGAACGGACATATTCACGCATGTCCGCGATCGACATCCCGGAAGCGGACAGGCACGACACCCACGTCAGCAGTTCAAGATCATCCTCGGTGTATGTGCGGTGCCCACTTGAGGCGTCGCGTGCAATGGCCGGAATAACGCTGACATCCTCGTAATAGCGCAGGGTGGATGGGGGCAAGCCAACGAGCGCCGCTACCTCCTTGATGGAGTACGTGCGCCCGGAGCCAGTTCCTGCCATAGCTTCACCCTAAAAGACCTCAAGCCCTTGAAGTCAAGCGGAACTGCGGGACGTGCATCACGCGCCGCGACCTGCAAAAAAGCAGGTTTCCGCGCGAAAGGCCGGAGCGCAGCGCAATTGGCCCGTTTGATCACTCATCACAGAAGCTCTGCGCGCCTCTGAAAGGACCAAATGGGACACGTTTCATCACGCAGATGTATGTCGAATCGATCCAGAAGCTCACACCCACCGTTGAGGTAGAAGTGCGCGTTCTCCTCGGTCGAGGTCACGAATCCATACGCGCGCCCACCGCGCTTGGCCACATAGTCGGGAAGAACCTGCGAGACAAGCCAACGACCGACACCACGTCCTCGCATCCGCTTATCGACGGAGAGGACATCGAGATACCAGTCGAAGTCACCTTTATCGATCGTCACCTGGTCTGCGGAATCGACAACATCCGAGAACTCTTTCACGAGCAACGGCGGAGCATAGCGAAAGAACTCATACCCCCCACTGAGGAAGCTGCGAATGAATCCAACCTTGCGATCATGCAGGAGAGCCGTGGCTACGACCCGCCCTTCATGCTCAACGACGAGGGCATGACGGACCCGCTGGTACGAATCCGCAAGCATCCGATTGATTGCAGTGACACATTCCGGGTAATGCTCCGCACGGTAGAGGTAGGGCTTGAGCATGATGTGCAAGGGATAGTCAAGGAATCCCTCTGTGATAATTCGTGTCATTTCGGGAATATCAGCACGCGTGGCAGGTCGACACTTCACAGGGCCCCTCCTCAGTTCACCAGTTTTTCACCCAACCAGTCATCGAAAACCTGACCTTAGGTAGATACCTGTCATACTACGTGACAGGACACGATCACACCTTGTCAATACGGGACGCATACCTTTGACAGCTCCCACACTTTTATTTGACGACCGGTCAGGCTAGATCACTACTCGCGCCCCTCGTTGCTTTGTATCCACGAACAGACGATAATCGAGTGGTTCATATCAGGAGGACTGCATGCGATTCTTTCGCGCCCTGTGCGCCACGCTCGGGGCTTTGCTCATCACGTCGACGGTTGTATTCGGCGCTCACGCAGCGGACGCCCCGACCCTATCGGAGGCATACGTCCTAACCAAGGACGGCCAGCTCGTCGACACCTTGACCGTCGTCGATCCCTCCCGGACGATGAGCGAATCCGCATGCACACCATACGCGGGTAGTTCCACGGACCAGCACGTCGAGTTCGTGACGCGCGACGATGCCACCGTCTGCCACATGCAGCTGATGTACACCCGCGCCCAGGATGAATCCGAGTTCACCCTCCATGACTCGGGAACATTCGTACTCTCCGCTCGCACCGACCAGACCCTTGCCACGTATCGGAAAACGTTCGGCGCTTCCCTCACTTTCGCCTCCGTGTCTTTAAGCGTCGAGGGCGAAGTGCAGTCTGCAACATCGGGCGCAGCGACCTCTGCGACAACCTACGAGGGACGAGCACTCTCCGTGTCGACGTGGACGGGCACTGTCCCTCAGGTCATCACGGTGAACGGGACACTTGCCGCCGGCGGGAATCCGTCCGCGGCGGCCGGAGCGAACGCTCTGAAGGATCCGTGGGGCGCAACGCCTGTTCCCGGCAGTCAAGCGCCCTCCGCCAGCTCAGCCCCCGCCTCGTCCGATTCCGATTCCTCTTCGGGCCCCTCTCTCGGGCTTCTGATCGGCTTAATCGTCGGCCTCATCGTCATCGTGCTGGTCGTCGTCATCGTCATTTACATGGTTCGTTCGAAGCGCTCGAAGGAGTCCAACCAGGGCGCAGGACAGAGCGCATCTCCGTCCCCCGCACGTCGCCCATCCACGCCTCAGGGGACGCAGGCCTCGAGGCCTTACGCTCCGGCGCAAGCCGCCGGCATGTCGACACAGGCTGCCGCCGCCCCCGCGATGAATCAGGGTCGCGGGAAGGCGGTCCCGCCCGAGGAGGCGCGACGTCCCTCTACGACCGATTCCTCTGCTTCCTCTGCGCCCGACCTCGCGTCGCTTCCGCAGCCCAAGCCGCGTGATACCGGCTTTGTCTGGCAGCACAAGTCGCGTCCCGAACCTGCCGCTCCCGCGCCCGAGGCCCCTGTTCAGGCAGCGAAGCCTCCGAAGCGTAGGCGTTCGCGCAACGGGCACCGCCCCGCCGTTTTCCCTGCGCAGCCAACACAGCAAATGCAGCCGATGGCGCAGGAGCCGAGTGCATCTGCTCCACACTATGCTCCCGCTGTCCCGCAGGGCCAGGACGCGTCTGCGGTTACCGGCGCCCCTCAGCGTCACACCGATCGCTATGCGCCCGCAGCCACGGCCGATCCCGTTCCCGCGCCTGCTCCTGCTCCTGCGGATATTCCGACGCCTGCCCGTGGCATCTCCACTGACCAGGTCTCGACGCCCGTGCCCGTCACGCACGAGGCCGAGGCACACCACGATCGTCAAGCGACCGAGCGCAAGCGTGGCGAGTCGCCTGCCGCTGTCCCAGTTCCGGCTCCGCCTGTAGACGAGGACGACGCTCCTGCGACAATGCTGATCCCGAAGGTTCGGCATGCCGTTGCACCTGAGCCTGTCGCAATCCCCCAGCCGAAGCCGGAACCCATTGCGATTCCCCAGCCCGAGCCGGAGCCCATCATCGTTCCGCAGCCCGAGCCGGAACCCGTTGTCGTCCCTGAGCCCAAGCCCGAGCCCGAACCCATCGTCGTTCCCCAGCCCGAACCCGAGCCCGTTATCGAGCCTGAGCCCGAGCCCGTCGTCGTTCCGCAGCCCAAGCCGGAACCCGTCGTCGTCCCCGAACCGGAGCCCGAGCCCATCGTCGTTCCGCAGCCCAAGCCGATCGTCGTTCCGCAGCCCAAGCCGATCGTCGTTCCCGAGCCCGAACCCGAGCCGGAACCCGTTGTCGTACCCGAACCGGAGCCCGAGCCCGAACCCATCGTCGCTCCCGCAGCCGAGCCCGAGGCAATTCCGACGCCGACGCATATTGCTGTTCCGCGACTCGCACCCGTGGTGATTCCACA
>NZ_JASONN010000496.1:0-246 GCF_030217285.1 Pauljensenia sp. UMB3104
GGGGTGAATTGGTCTATGAAGCCCAGTGGTACTCACCGTTGAAGAAGTCCATGGATGCGTTCATTGAAGATACTCAGCAGTATGTGACCGGTGATATTCGTATGGTCCTGCACGGTGGCCGTGCAACTGTGAATGGACGGAGTTCCGAGGCTTCACTGTATGACTTCAACCTGGCAACCTACGAGACTGGCGATAGCTTCGATCAGTCTTCGTCGCGTGGATTCATTGATATCTACGGTCTGCAGT
>NZ_JASONN010000497.1:0-246 GCF_030217285.1 Pauljensenia sp. UMB3104
TCAGCGGCCATGCAAGCCGGCCAAACAGCGTTGAGTAGCGGAGATTGGAGCGCGTACGGCGAATCCCAGAAGAAGCTCAATGACGCATTGGCGCGAGCCCTTGCCGCACAAGAAGAGCTTGGACAGTCCACTGGCGTCACATCCGGCTCCACCGATACGCCACAATCCGGTTCGACCCTCGGCTCTCCGGGCGCTGACGCAACGCAGTCAAACGGCTGATCCTTCCCCGCGTACTCAGCCCTATCC
>NZ_JASONN010000498.1:0-246 GCF_030217285.1 Pauljensenia sp. UMB3104
GCAAAGAACAGCATTTGAGTGTGGCAGACTACAAGGAAAAAATGGGGCGTGAAGCTCTTAATCAGGAATTGCTAGATTTAGGAGCGCCAAAATATTGGCATACGGAAGAACATAGACCTGCAACAATCTCAGAAATTCAAGATTATGAGGACATAGGTTCTTTATTTGCAGATTCAGACGTAACATTTAAAATCCGAGAAGCGACGTTGGAAGAGCGTTTCAAATGGCTAGACACTCATAGAAACG
>NZ_JASONN010000499.1:0-246 GCF_030217285.1 Pauljensenia sp. UMB3104
GTATTCATTTCCATCAATATCATATATTTTAGATCCTTCACCATGATCCATAAAAATAGCTGGTGTGTCTACTGATTTAAATGCTCTTACGGGACTGTTAACACCGCCAGGCATTAATTTCTCAGCTTGCTCCATTGCTTTAATAGATTTTTCAAAACTCATCATATGACCTCCTCAATTATCATCTATTTATCTAAATAACGACAGATATCTTTTGCAAAATAAGTAATTATTAAATCAGCACCT
>NZ_JASONN010000500.1:0-246 GCF_030217285.1 Pauljensenia sp. UMB3104
TTAACGCGCATGTTTAGGGGCCCACATGCGCGCAACACACCACGCCAAAACGCCGTTGTGCCCAAATCGCAGACCACTTCGCCAATAACAGCCCATTTTCAGCGTTTTTCACCGAGGTGGTCTGTAGTTTGGGCGTTACATCAGCATCAGATGCAGATCCAGCTCCACCGATCGGGGAGAATTGCGCCATCCAAGCCTCCGACACGCCGACGACACACCGCCAGAGGGCTTCGCATGGCGCAAAAC
>NZ_JASONN010000501.1:0-246 GCF_030217285.1 Pauljensenia sp. UMB3104
GTGTTTGGCCTCTTCGGGGCGGTGTTCGTCCTCCAGCGTTTGGGCGGCTCCGACACGACAGCCATTCTGACGCTGCTCGGCGTGAACCTCGTGTACGGCTTCATGGTCAGCGGTATCTCCTGGCAGGGGCATATCGGTGGCGCGATCGCCGGTGTGGCCGCAACGTGGGTCCTAGTGCGCATGGCCCGTCCGCGTTCGGGCGTGACCGAGGCGGCGCAGAATCGGCGCCAGGCGCTCGCGGCGTTG
>NZ_JASONN010000502.1:0-246 GCF_030217285.1 Pauljensenia sp. UMB3104
TACCAGGCTCAAAAGCCTTTTCCACCAGGTAGGCTTTACACGCCTTTTCCACCTCGCTAAGGTGAGACTTAATAATCTTGATAGTTGTCAAATATTCGAGTGCTTGCGCCGTATTCTTCTTAGAAAGACGCGGAAGTTTAGTACCCAATTCTTAATCCTCTACTGGTATATGGGTGATAATCGCGGAAATGACTTTCTCGGAGCGGATAAGATTCATAAGCTCCGAAGTCATAAAAGACTTGTTGT
>NZ_JASONN010000503.1:0-245 GCF_030217285.1 Pauljensenia sp. UMB3104
TTCTTCAACGGCAAGGAAGTCACGAAGCGTAGCGCCGCCGCCCGCCGGGAGATCGGTCGTGTCGTCTCCGTGGTCTTCCAGGACCCCGCGACGGCCCTGAACCCCCGCATGCACGTCCAGGATCAGCTCGCTGACCCGCTACGCGTGCACGGCATCGGGGACGAGGCCTCGCGAGCCAAGCGCGTGCGTGAACTGATCTCGCTCGTCGGCCTGCCCTCGAGCGCGCTCGACGCGCTTCCCGGACA
>NZ_JASONN010000504.1:0-245 GCF_030217285.1 Pauljensenia sp. UMB3104
GGCGTAGGTGGTCTTGGCCAGGAACAGCGAGGATACGCGCTCCATGTTGGCGATAATGCGGCGGCCCTCCGACAGGACCCCCGGCAGCACGGAGAACTTCGAGTCCACGAGGACGATCTGCGCGACTGCCTTCGTGGCCTGCGTGCCGTTACCCATCGCAATGCCCAGGTCGGCATCCTTGAGCGCGAGTGCGTCGTTCACACCGTCACCCGTCATGGCGACGCAGTGGCCGCGTGCCTGCAGCG
>NZ_JASONN010000505.1:0-245 GCF_030217285.1 Pauljensenia sp. UMB3104
TCTAAAGGTGTTTGTGCGATTAACTCTTCTGGTAAATGAAAGTCAAAGTCAGCAGTATTCATACATTCTCCTTAAGCTGTAAATAAAATCCATAATGAATAACAAGAAGCAATAAGTGGCAGGCACATGAGTAAAATACCTAAAATCAGTAAGGTATAATGCCACATTCGCTTGGTTTTGAGAAGGAGTGCAGTTATGACAAAAGCAACTCCTAACAAAAATAAACAGAATAAATAGACTAACAT
>NZ_JASONN010000050.1:0-1067 GCF_030217285.1 Pauljensenia sp. UMB3104
TCGCAACCCTCTGTACCAACCATTGTAGCATGCGTGAAGCCCAAGACATAAGGGGCATGATGATTTGACGTCATCCCCACCTTCCTCCGAGTTAACCCCGGCAGTCCCCCACGAGTCCCCACCATCACGTGCTGGCAACATAGGGCAAGGGTTGCGCTCGTTGCGGGACTTAACCCAACATCTCACGACACGAGCTGACGACAACCATGCACCACCTGCACACGACCAACTAAATGCCACCACATCTCTGCAGTGTCGCCGTGCATGTCAAGCCTTGGTAAGGTTCTTCGCGTTGCATCGAATTAATCCGCATGCTCCGCCGCTTGTGCGGGCCCCCGTCAATTCCTTTGAGTTTTAGCCTTGCGGCCGTACTCCCCAGGCGGGGCACTTAAAGCGTTAGCTACGGCGCAGAAACCACGGGTGGCCCCCACACCTAGTGCCCAACGTTTACAGCGTGGACTACCAGGGTATCTAATCCTGTTCGCTCCCCACGCTTTCGCTCCTCAGCGTCAGTAACGGCCCAGAGACCCGCCTTCGCCACCGGTGTTCTTCCTGATATCTGCGCATTCCACCGCTACACCAGGAGTTCCAGTCTCCCCTACCGCACTCAAGTCAGCCCGTACCCACCGCACGCCCCCAGTTAAGCCAGAGGATTTCACGGCAGACGCGACCAACCGCCTACAAGCCCTTTACGCCCAATAATTCCGGACAACGCTCGCGCCCTACGTATTACCGCGGCTGCTGGCACGTAGTTAGCCGGCGCTTCTTTACCCACTACCCTCACCACAACCCAAAGCTGCGGCTTGACCATGAGCGAAAGAGGTTTACAACCCGAAGGCCGTCATCCCTCACGCGGCGTCGCTGCATCAGGCTTTCGCCCATTGTGCAATATTCCCCACTGCTGCCTCCCGTAGGAGTCTGGGCCGTATCTCAGTCCCAATGTGACCGGTCACCCTCTCAGGCCGGCTACCCGTCAAAGCCTTGGTAGGCCATCACCCCACCAACAAGCTGATAGGCCGCGAGCCCATCCCCCACCAGAAAAAACCTTTCCACCAACCCCCATGCGA
>NZ_JASONN010000506.1:0-245 GCF_030217285.1 Pauljensenia sp. UMB3104
GTGGCGAACTGGGGCGCGCGTGGTATGACGATGGGAAGGAAGCCGTGAAGGTGAATACTTTCACCGACTTCATTGACGTTGGGCGTTGGATGGTCGAATCAGGGTGGGTTGCTCCCGGACGCCTCATTGCTGAGGGACGAAGTGCCGGTGGTCTGTTGATGGGTGCCGTGTTGAATATGGCTCCCGACCTGTATCGAACGGTGATCGCTGGCGTTCCTTTCGTCGACGCTCTGACGACAATCTTG
>NZ_JASONN010000507.1:0-245 GCF_030217285.1 Pauljensenia sp. UMB3104
GTCCCCGGTCAAGGATAGCCAGGGATTCTTTATCCGCCAAGGGGATTTCATAATCAACCGTCCCGTCCCGGTCAAAGGCGATTGCCCCATTGAGACCGATAATTGGACAGCGAATGCCTGCTTCATTGAGCACAATCTTAGCTTCTTCAAAGTTACGTCCGGTACAGACAATGAAAGGGATTCCTAGGCTGTAAGTATGCATGATGGCATCAATATTTGCCTGGGGGATTTCCATATTACCATTG
>NZ_JASONN010000508.1:0-245 GCF_030217285.1 Pauljensenia sp. UMB3104
TCATCGAAGAACCGCTCCGCGTCCACGGCTACGGCACGATGGCGTACGCCGAGCAGGAGTTTGCTCGTGCGATGGCGACCGGTCGTGAGCCTGAAAAGTGGATCTCGGCTCTGATGGAAGCAAAGAACGCTGGACGTTCTTTGACTGCCGCGGAGAAGAAGGAATTCAATCCGAAGCATCTGCGTATCGAGCGCGTGTCTGAGCTTCTGGACATGGTTGCTTTGCCACGTTCCGCGATGCGCCGT
>NZ_JASONN010000509.1:0-245 GCF_030217285.1 Pauljensenia sp. UMB3104
ACCGCGAACGCGCCCTCGAATTGCAAAATGCGCTCTCGCCGCTGCGCAACCTCGTGGACGTGGCCACCTTCCCGGTGGTCCTCAAAGAAGGCCTGCGCATGGCGGGTGTGGAAGCGGGCTACTGCTTCGCACCGGCCCGCGAACTCGCCCCCGAATTCCGCCCGGCGCTCGAAAAGGCCGTCGAAGCGGTCACCAATATCTAGCCGTATCCGGCTATCTCAGTGATGAGATTGGAAACTAAGGAA
>NZ_JASONN010000510.1:0-245 GCF_030217285.1 Pauljensenia sp. UMB3104
GTTGTATATTCTCGATTTCCTAAGCGATATGCTTCCCAAAGTTTCATCAAGATCAAAGAATACTTTGATTTCACATTTCCTAACTCATCCAAATGGAAAGAGTAGTAGTTTCTTTTCAACTCAAAAACTAAAGGTCCAGCATCTTCAGAGAATTTAAACTCTACAAGGCCATCCTCAATAAATCTTATTCTGCTGAAAAGTTGAGTCATGATTATTGAACGTCTACCGTCAGGCAATGTTTCAGG
>NZ_JASONN010000511.1:0-245 GCF_030217285.1 Pauljensenia sp. UMB3104
AAATCTGGAGTTAAGCTCACTCGACTGGGCGATGTCTTACGAAGAGGTAGACCGATGACCGTTGGAGAGCTGGAAGCAATCTCGCGGACTCTCGGTCTTATTGGGTGGCGTGTGATGCGTCAGGCTGAGGACGCGCTCGAAGAGACGGAGAGCACTAGCCGCGACGTTGTCGAAGTTGACCCCTTGTCCGACCTTCTGCCTCAGGAAATCTATGGCCTCACACCGCCTGACCCTGACGATTACGG
>NZ_JASONN010000512.1:0-245 GCF_030217285.1 Pauljensenia sp. UMB3104
GGAAATAGGGAAAAATCAACTGAAGATGTAGATGTTCCAGATAAATTTAGTTTTATGAGAGATAGTACTATTACTACAGCTATTGTTATGGTAATAATCTATTTGATAGTTTTTCTTTCAGCAGACTCAAATTTAGTTCTAGAACTTTCCAATGGTGACAATATTTTAATGTTTGCTATTGTAGAAGGATTGAAGTTTACAGCCGGATTCGTCATTGTCCTTCAAGGGGTTCGTATGATGTTAGC
>NZ_JASONN010000513.1:0-244 GCF_030217285.1 Pauljensenia sp. UMB3104
TCTGCTCCGTTGTTTCACGCGCCTGCCATGATGATGACTCCTTCATTCATGGCGCGAGCCACTGCCCACATGAGGCTTGGTGACCGATCTTCGCTGGTCGCGGAAATCGAAATGATCTGCGCACCGTCATCAATGGCTTGGTTGATGAGGACATCGAGGTTTGCTCGATAATCTGTAGCTGTTTCACAACCGGTTGTGTCATCTGGCCACCCACCGGCTTGATAGGTGTATAACGTTGCGTCGG
>NZ_JASONN010000514.1:0-244 GCF_030217285.1 Pauljensenia sp. UMB3104
GCGCTGGTCAGCCCGTATTTTTCACGAAGAATCGGCCAACATAACGCCAACGAACGCGCATATGGAGCCTGCGCAGAGCAGTCGGGTGTGGAAGGAAGATAGATTCCATCAATGCTGATCCGTTCGTCAAAACGAGGTGCACACACAACGTATCCGCTCAAATAGACTCCCCGATTGTTCGCGCACGCTTTCAATAGGTCACACACCTGTGGTCCGGAGTTTTGTGATTCTTCCAGGTTTGCTT
>NZ_JASONN010000515.1:0-244 GCF_030217285.1 Pauljensenia sp. UMB3104
TCGAATCAACGTATAGGGCTGAGCTTATGGCCGCGATGCGCCCAGGCGGAATCCTTTCCAAAGAGGTAGCGCGCAGGCCCGACCAGTATCTACCTACCACCCGATTAGGCAGAAAAACAGTAGGGAAGAAATCCCCGACTCCTGCTGCTAGCGGGAGGGGAGGAGCTAAGCCGCCTAGTGGCCCAAAACGGGTGTCGAGTAGTGCTGATATGCCACGGTGGCGGCGCGAAGCCGAAATCCACAC
>NZ_JASONN010000051.1:0-1051 GCF_030217285.1 Pauljensenia sp. UMB3104
ACTACGACACCCCCCTATGTGGTCATTTGGTCATTTGGTCACGGATTTCAAAAAACCAGTTGTATCAAGGGTTTGAGGGGTGTGTTTTTTGACCACGTTTTTTTAAAAAAAATGGTCATGGTCAAAAAATGAGACTTTTTTATAACAGAAAAGTAACTTTATGATATAATTAGATATACGAAAAGAAATGGTTGTGAAAAATGGCAGCAGAAGATAAAAAAAGAGTTTTAGTTACTTTGTCTTTGGATAAAGCTGAAGATTTTGAGAGGTTGGCTAAGAAAATGGGGATTAGTAAATCGGCTCTTTTGACTTTATGGATTTCAGAAAAAATAAAATAAAAAAAGAGCTGATTGCAGTCAGCTCAAAAGTATTATGTTCAGGAGTATTATATCATGACAGACGTAGATAATCAAAAACAAGATGGTCGTGTTCGTAATTGGAGCTGGATTGTGTATCCAGATAGCGCTCCAGAAAATTGGCGAAGTATCTTAGACGAGACGGGCGAAAAATGGATTGAGAGTCCGCTGCACGACAAAGATATTAACGAGACGACGAACGAAATCAAAAAGCCGCATTGGCATATTATAGTCTCGTTCAAAAATAAAAAAAGTTATGAGCAGGCTCTGGATATTGCGAAACAGTTAAATTCTCCGGACCCTATAAAGGTGGCTAGTTTGCAGGGTGCAGTACAGTATTTATGGCATAGAAATAATCCAGAAAAATACCAGTATGACAAGAGTGAAGTGGTTGCTCATAATGGCTTTAAGTATCGGCAATATTTGACGGATATTGGCGTAGATACTGACGTTATTTTGCAGGAGATTGTAGCGTGGATTTCCGAGACAAATTGTTCTGAATATGCTGATTTGGTTGATTATGCTGTGACAGAAAAATTTGATGACTGGTTTCCGACGGTTAGAAGTCAGACAATTTTTTTGGTGGCATATCTTCGTTCGAACCGTCATAAGCCGAAAAATTATGATTTTGAGACTGGGGAAATTTTGAGTGAAGATAAATAAAATCCGATCCGTGAGGTCGGATTTTTTCGTGC
>NZ_JASONN010000516.1:0-244 GCF_030217285.1 Pauljensenia sp. UMB3104
GATCGAAGCAGATTCAGCTTTCGAGGGTCTGCCCATTAACGCCAACCGTGCACTCTTACTGCATCCGCGTTACTGGCACCTCTATCTCAATCCGTTACGTCCCTCGTGGGGAGAATCCTATGCTGATGCTGCGTCGCGAATGAGTGCGGCAGTTTCCTCAGCCCTGGACAAGGCCCGCGGGCATGAAGCGTTGGTGGTTTCTCACCAAATGCCGATCACAGCGCTGACTCGTTTCGTGCAGGGT
>NZ_JASONN010000517.1:0-244 GCF_030217285.1 Pauljensenia sp. UMB3104
CTTCTGATCGGCAAACCTGCAATCGAATTCGAGTACGTCTTTTTCGACGAATCACACAAACTCTCAGGCAAGAACAGCCGCGCCCCGTTCTACTACCAAACCGTGACAATCCTTCAACACCGCCACAGGCCACCACACTTCGTCTTCGCTTCACCCAACATTCCCAACCCAGAGGTATTCCTGAGACTGGTTGATCCAAACTCTGACGAGAATGAAACCAACGCGGTCGCAACCCAGTATTCGC
>NZ_JASONN010000518.1:0-244 GCF_030217285.1 Pauljensenia sp. UMB3104
CCTTCAACACGGCCGCCGTGTCGATGCACGCGCTCATCCTGCCCGAGGATTCCCCGGTTGTGGGCAAGCGCGTCCATTACCTGGCGCTGCCGGCCCGTTCGGTCCTCGCCGCGCTCCTACGCGACGGCCGTCCGATCACGCCAAGCGCCGACGACGTGTTCGAGGCCTCCGATGAGCTTCTGCTTCTCGTGCCCGATGCGGACACCGCCGAGCTGGAGGACCTGCGTCAGTTGGTCGCTTCCCC
>NZ_JASONN010000519.1:0-244 GCF_030217285.1 Pauljensenia sp. UMB3104
TGCACAATCCCCTAAAAAGTCGCAGTTTTTTGCACAATCCCCTAGCTAAACAACGGACGGGACCACCCTCGACAATCCGAACACCCCGCGACCTGCAGCTTTGAAAACGGGGCAGAAATGCGGCGCGTTAGATCTAGGGGATTGTGCACGCGGGCCTCTTAAATCTAGGGGTATGTGCGCGCGGTGCCTTGAGATGTTGGCGGTCGTTCGCGCAGTGCGTTGAGATTCATGGGGGCGCGTGCGC
>NZ_JASONN010000520.1:0-244 GCF_030217285.1 Pauljensenia sp. UMB3104
CGGCTAATTGCTGCGCCAAGTGCTGTTTGAGCTCCTCATCATCTGTTGCCTTCAAGACCTTGGATAACTCTTTCTCCAAGCGCTCTTTTAATTCACTGGCTGCTTTAACGGTAAAAGTCGAAATGAAGAGCTGGTCAATGCGAACTCCCCGCAGAATTTGGTCAATAATCCGCTGCACCATAACAAAGGTTTTTCCTGAGCCTGCAGAAGCAGATACAAGGATATTTTGACCGGAGGAGTAAAT
>NZ_JASONN010000521.1:0-244 GCF_030217285.1 Pauljensenia sp. UMB3104
GGTTGGAAATGCTTTTCCCCCACCAGTTGCGCGCGCTGTTGGCCTGCAGATTGCGTCGGTCTTGACTGCCGCAGACAAGAGAAGTGAGGCAGTCGCATGAGTCTGTATCTCTCTCGCGCACGGACGTTGTTCCACCGCGATCTCATCGGTTCAAAAACGTTGTCCGTAGACTCAGCAGGTATCGCAAGCAACGCTGACAAGTCGCAAAAGCTGTCATGTGAACTTGCTCTGGGCATCGCGCGCG
>NZ_JASONN010000522.1:0-243 GCF_030217285.1 Pauljensenia sp. UMB3104
CGTCATCTCCAGCAGCGTCAGGGTCGCACCGCCGATGCCGAGCACGTGGTCGTCCGACAGCGGCTTGCCAGTCTGCACCTCCGCCAGGTCCGAGGCCACCCACCACTCGTGGTCGCCGCCGGGCAGGGTCGCCGCGTGGGGGCGCAGGTCGAAGAGGGCACGCATCCACGGGTCTGCCTCGACCTCGGGCTCGGTGGTCTCCTCGTCGGGGTCGCGCATCGTCGGCAGGCTCGGGGCCTTCGG
>NZ_JASONN010000523.1:0-243 GCF_030217285.1 Pauljensenia sp. UMB3104
TGCCACCGCTGGGCGTGTTTTCGCTCCACCCGGTGAGGATGGTTTGCCACAGGCCGCTGAGGCCGCTGCCTTGCATGTTGGTGGCGAGCTCGCCGAGTTTGCCCATGGCGCGGCCTTCGAGCTCGATCATGGTGAGGTTGCCGGACACTGCCCCGCAGATGACGGCAATACCGTGCTGCTCGCCGGTAAACCATTGGTCGGCTTGCCTGCTGGTGGCGCGGTGCTGCGTGTACGGTTTCCACG
>NZ_JASONN010000524.1:0-243 GCF_030217285.1 Pauljensenia sp. UMB3104
CCTCCCGAACGACCGTGATGCCGACGACGACACAATCGGCGTGCTCGCCGTGTTTTTCGGCGTCATGCTGGGAGTCGGCGGTGCCGCCCAGTCCCTGACGGCGTTCACGCGCGTTGCCGCGAAGACCGCCTACCAGAACCACGCGACCAAACGCGCCCTCATGAGCATCACCTGGTATCCGGTCGTCAAGCACAGCCTGCGTCTCATCGGCATCAACATCACGAAGAGCACCGCCGCCAAGGG
>NZ_JASONN010000525.1:0-243 GCF_030217285.1 Pauljensenia sp. UMB3104
CAGAAAAATTGCCGGAACCGACGCCCCACAATTCATCGTGGATCACACAAAGGCCCACCCTGGCGAAATAACGCTCGTTCCCATCGGCCCCCTAACTAACATTGCCAAGGCTCTAGAGATAGACCCGACCTTGCCAGAGCGGGTACCAGAAGTACTGCTTATGGGCGGCGCAGAGGGCCCCGGCAACGTCACTCCGTCTGCAGAATTCAACTTCTGGTTCGATCCAGAGGCCGCAGCTGCGGT
>NZ_JASONN010000052.1:0-1039 GCF_030217285.1 Pauljensenia sp. UMB3104
CGGGGTGTGAAGCGGTGAATTTAAGCCCCAGTAAACGGCGGTGGTAACTATAACCATCCTAAGGTAGCGAAATTCCTTGTCGGGTAAGTTCCGACCTGCACGAATGGCGTAACGACTTCTCCGCTGTCTCAACCGCGAACTCGGTGAAATTGCAGTACGAGTAAAGATGCTCGTTTCGCGCAGAAGGACGGAAAGACCCCGGGACCTTTACTATAGCTTGGTATTGGTGTTCGCTTGGACTTGTGTAGGATAGGTGGGAGACTGTGAAGCTGCCGCGCCAGCGGTGGTGGAGTCGTCGTTGAAATACCATTCTGGTTCAAGCGGTCACCTCAACCTAGACCCGTGATCCGGGTTGGGGACAGTGCCTGGTGGGTAGTTTAACTGGGGCGGTTGCCTCCTAAAATGTAACGGAGGCGCTCAAAGGTTCCCTCAGCCTGGTTGGTAATCAGGTGGCGAGTGCAAGTGTACAAGGGAGCTTGACTGTGAGACCGACGGGTCGAGCAGGTGCGAAAGCAGGAACTAGTGATCCGGCCATGGCACGTGGGTGCGTGGTCGCTCAACGGATAAAAGGTACCCCGGGGATAACAGGCTGATCTTGCCCAAGAGTCCATATCGACGGCATGGTTTGGCACCTCGATGTCGGCTCGTCGCATCCTGGGGCTGGAGTTGGTCCCAAGGGTTGGGCTGTTCGCCCATTAAAGCGGTACGCGAGCTGGGTTCAGAACGTCGTGAGACAGTTCGGTCCCTATCCTCTGTGCGCGCAGGAAACTTGAGAAGGGCCGTCCCTAGTACGAGAGGACCGGGATGGACGAACCTCTGGTGTGCCAGTTGTACCGCCAGGTGCATGGCTGGTTGGCTACGTTCGGAAGGGATAACCGCTGAAAGCATCTAAGCGGGAAGCCTGCTTCAAGATGAGGTTTCCACGCCCCCCCGTGGGGTGAGAGGCCCCCGCCAGACTAGCGGGTTGATAGGCCAGAGGTGGAAGCACCGCGAGGTGCTCGTGAGCCGACTGGTACTAATGGGCCAACACTAAACAACA
>NZ_JASONN010000526.1:0-243 GCF_030217285.1 Pauljensenia sp. UMB3104
GTGGGGACATGAGTATGGTGCGCGGAGTCCGCGCGCCGGGTGGTTCGTGGGCGGGCGTCCCTCGGCCACGAACGGCTGGTGGAAGGGTGCTAGCGGCAACTGGTACTACTTCGCTGGGCGGGCTTCGTCTGTAGTTAGTCAGTGGGTGTATGACGGGGGCCAGTGGTACTGGATGGATGCAACGGGTGCGATGGCAACCGGGTGGATCCATGATGGCAAGTCCTGGTACTACCTGGATTCTGC
>NZ_JASONN010000527.1:0-243 GCF_030217285.1 Pauljensenia sp. UMB3104
GAGAAAGTGGTTTTTATGCTATTCCACCAGCCTTGCAGGGTTGCGCCCCAGTTGCGGGCCTGGTGTACATCAACCGGCTTAGATACTTTTGCTCTGCCTGCTTGATTCAGGTTACGAACCTGTGCGTGCCCGTGGGACGCGTCACCGTGAATAGGCTTCGTTACGACCTGCTTAATGTGATTATTGAGCTGACCGTCTTTCGCCATTGCCTTGATTGTGTTCGCATCAATCGGTTTTACGCGG
>NZ_JASONN010000528.1:0-243 GCF_030217285.1 Pauljensenia sp. UMB3104
TTTGGTCATACCTTGAACATGAGGAGGAGGAGTTTGTTCAATTAGCAGAAATGCCTGTTGCACAGACATTCTCTGGTCAAGAAGAAATTCTTGAAGAGTGGTCAGCATTCATGACGTTACGAACACAAGCTCAAAAAGCTCTCGAAGAAGCACGTAACGCTAAAGTTATTGGTAAATCTCTAGAAGCACATTTAACAATTTATGCTAGTCAAGAAGTGAAAACGTTATTAACAGCGTTAAATA
>NZ_JASONN010000529.1:0-243 GCF_030217285.1 Pauljensenia sp. UMB3104
CCAAGGGTGCCGACAATTACGTGCGCCTTAGCGCCAAGAGGTTCCCGGTTGCGGAAAATACCCAATGCAACCCAAAGGGCGAGCAGCGGTGCGACGACAGAGAAAACCCCGACGGCCCCTGCGGCCACGTGGTGGATCACGTCCCCTGCCAGGCCCGACATGCCAAACCACTCGCGGAGTGCAATGACGACTGCCAGCCCAATGATCGCAAAAGCCAAGCCGTCGCGCCTCAACGAGGGCGTG
>NZ_JASONN010000530.1:0-243 GCF_030217285.1 Pauljensenia sp. UMB3104
CGGACCGTGGCCGCTACGACTACGACGCCCGCTACACCACGGACGAGACTGAGTACTTCGTTCCCGCTCGCCTTTCCGACGAGCTTCTCGCGGACCTGCAGGCCGCGGCCGTTGAGGCCCTCACGACGCTGGGTCTGCGCGACCTGTCGCGCATGGACTTCGTGGTCGACGACGAGGGCACCTGCTGGTTCATCGACGCGAACGTGGCGCCCGGCATGACGGACACGTCGCTCCTCCCTCAGG
>NZ_JASONN010000531.1:0-243 GCF_030217285.1 Pauljensenia sp. UMB3104
TACATCCGTGATCGTTCGTCCAATTTCCATTCTCATCTGGCTGCACCTGGTGGTGCCAGCTTCCGTCGTCGGTGGCTTGTATCCATTCGGGGAAGTTTGGGTTATAGCAGTATGGTCCGCCGCCGCACACGTCACCACTACCACCGTTGTAGCCACCGCCACCATTGCCGCCTGCGTTCGAGTTGCTGTAGTTACTGGTGCTGTAGCCACCACCGTTGCTTTCGTTGTATCCGCCCGTGCTTT
>NZ_JASONN010000532.1:0-242 GCF_030217285.1 Pauljensenia sp. UMB3104
TAGGCAGGCCAGGGCAGCCCGCTGGCGGATAGTAGGCGCAGGGGTGGGTGTGGGGGCAAGTAGGTTTGCCAGCTCATCTCGGGTGATGTCGATCTTCATTTTTCGGGGTTTTCTTTCTCGGTCTTTTCAATAAGGTCCATGAGACTGTCCAGAAGGAGCGTCTGAGTGTGGTAGGCGGCGCGCTCGCGGGTTTCGTAGTCTTGGATTTGGTGGTCTTGGTTGTTTATTTCGATGAGGAGTGT
>NZ_JASONN010000533.1:0-242 GCF_030217285.1 Pauljensenia sp. UMB3104
GTCCAGTGCCCCGTGTTGTGGGGGCGCATGGCAAGCTCGTTGACGAGGACGCGTTCGTCCGCGCCCTCACCGACCACGAACATTTCCACGGCGAGGACGCCGGTGACGCCCAGCTCAGCGGCGATGCGCTCACCAATGCGGCGCGCCTCGGCGGCCGTCTCGGGCCTGATACCAACCGCGGGAACCGTCACCTCGGCGCACACGCCGTCCACCTGTACGGTGGAGGCGACTGGCCACGAGGC
>NZ_JASONN010000534.1:0-242 GCF_030217285.1 Pauljensenia sp. UMB3104
GCTGCACCCATGGACTGCTCGATCATGTACCCGTTGTCGCGTACAGTTTCGAACATAGACTGAACCACCTTGTAGTGGTTGCCCGTGGTGGTGCGGGTGAACAGGTCGTAAGACAAGCCCAAAGCAGTAAGATCCTGCACGATTAGGCGATTGTTTCGGTCGGCCAGCTCCCTGGCGCTTATGCCCTCGGCATCTGCAGCAACCAGAATCGGAGTGCCGTGTTCGTCCGTACCGGAAACCAT
>NZ_JASONN010000535.1:0-242 GCF_030217285.1 Pauljensenia sp. UMB3104
GGCGGGGTTTCCCACGTGCGGGTATGCGCGGATTGCGGCACCGGCGCAGGAAGGAATCGAGATCTCCGGGATGATGCGGATATTGCGCTGAGCGGCGAAGCGGACGAGGTGGCGAATGTTTGCGTCAGAATAGAAGCCTTGTGATGTGCGTGCGGGCGACGTGCGCCATGTGCCTGACCGTTCTGGCGCGCAGGCATGGTCGTACCAGTCTTCCGGGGCTCTTGGAATCTGCGCCCCGATGG
>NZ_JASONN010000536.1:0-242 GCF_030217285.1 Pauljensenia sp. UMB3104
CGATTCGGGTGCTCAAGACGTTGTTGTTGGTGCGGTATGTGCAGAATTTCCCGAAGGATCCGAAGAATTTGCGCGTACTGCTTCGCCGCGATTTAGACGAGGACGTAGCTCAGCTTGAGGCCGACATTGAGGAGGCGCTCAAGCAGCTTGAGAGGCAGGTGCTGGTCCAGCGCATGCCCAATGGCACCTACGAGTATCTGACGAATGAGGAGCAGGATATTAAGCGCGAGATCGATAGTATG
>NZ_JASONN010000537.1:0-242 GCF_030217285.1 Pauljensenia sp. UMB3104
AACTTCACCCTGCTCTCGTTCGGAAGAAAGCTAGGGATTGAGTAGACCTTCTTCAAGGCGACACGCTGAACGAACAATCGACTATGACGTGACAGGATGAGTCGGCGATGAAACGTCATACACACGGACGCTCCTTTGAGCCAACAGCACGTCCAAAACCTGTGCTTTCAGCGCCCCATCATCAGGAGTTCCCCACTTCACTTGGGCACCGTTGGTCAGCGTAAACGACAGAGTTTTACCAT
>NZ_JASONN010000538.1:0-242 GCF_030217285.1 Pauljensenia sp. UMB3104
CGAAGTCGACTTCGAAGATGACGGTCAGCCACAACAGGACGACTGCGCCGATGGCGTAATAGTTCATGCCCGCGCTACGCAGGAATGCGCCCGCGTCGGTCACCTGAATTGAGGTTGCTGCAACGATCGGTGCCATGATGCCGATGATCGAGGCGCCCCACGAAGAAAACGGTGCAAGAACAGCAACCGGTGCCGACGATGAGTCGATGAGGTAGGCGAGCTTCGCGCGAGACACCTTGTGG
>NZ_JASONN010000539.1:0-242 GCF_030217285.1 Pauljensenia sp. UMB3104
ATTGACCGAGGTACGCCCCGTCGGCGCCGTCACGAAAGGTCTTGAAGGCAAACACATGGCCGCACTGGGCGCGATGGCGAACTCGCGCGCTCAGGCTCGTGTCTTTTCAGATGACGGCAAGAGCGTGTCGGACCCGGTGCTCATGCGCCGCGCTCTCGAATACGTCAAGTCCTTTGGGGGAGTAGTCGCCCAGCACGCGCAGGATCCTGGACTGACCGAGGGCTCCCAGATGAATGAGTCAG
>NZ_JASONN010000540.1:0-242 GCF_030217285.1 Pauljensenia sp. UMB3104
GAATATACGCGCCCCGAAGGTAACAGTGCTTTCCCTGATGTAGAAACCGTACATTTTGGGGGCCACCAGCAGGAGGACCACAATGGGTACTAGTCTTACCTGGAACGGGGCTGAACTATTAGCGGCAGTAAACGCGGGCGCACGGGTCGGATTGAATAAAGCCGCTGAACATTTACGCGGCGTATCTCAAGCGCAAGCCCCTATTGATGAAGGCATTCTACGTGCCACAGCCTCAGTCACCG
>NZ_JASONN010000541.1:0-242 GCF_030217285.1 Pauljensenia sp. UMB3104
CGGAGGCAAGGGCGAAAAACTCTTCTTGCGTTTCCCCAAGATTGCCATCGTCCCTAAGAAGCAGGCCCAGCAGACAGTGTGCACTCAAGCCACCTACCCCACACAAGGGGTGCAGGGACAGTTCCCCGCCACCCCACCGTTCTAACCCGACCAAAACAAACGGCGGGCAGGCGGCCCCAGTGTGACTACCTGCCCGCCCCGTTAACAGGCACCAAGGGGCGGACAACGGACTTTGCGAGATG
>NZ_JASONN010000542.1:0-242 GCF_030217285.1 Pauljensenia sp. UMB3104
ATCTTGCGTGGTAGCA
Organism: Pauljensenia sp. UMB3104; assembly: GCF_030217285.1. NCBI lineage: Bacteria > Bacillati > Actinomycetota > Actinomycetes > Actinomycetales > Actinomycetaceae > Pauljensenia > Pauljensenia sp. UMB3104. Next base: position 17 of record NZ_JASONN010000542.1, read on the forward strand.
AGTGCTCTGGTCGCAATCTTGTTCGCCTTGCTACTTATCTGGTTTGCCTCACCTGCCAGGCGGTTCGCGCGGGTAGCAGCAATGTTGGCGTCCTTAGCGAGGCGGTTGGCCTCCTTAGCCGCGCGTTGGCTGATTTTCGTGTCACGGCGTGCCAGGACAGCAACAATCAGGCCCCCAGTAGCTATGAGGAGCGAGAGCCCGTTGATGGCTAGTTCCGTAATGTGCA
>NZ_JASONN010000543.1:0-242 GCF_030217285.1 Pauljensenia sp. UMB3104
CTATGTGCCTGATCAGGAAGATGAAGAACCGGAGGTTCAGCTATGAGCGCCGGTTGGGGTCTTGGAATCACCGTTGTGTTGCTGGCAATGAATGCTTTCTTCGTCGCCGGAGAATTTGCGACGACATCGTCGCGCCGTTCGCAGATCGAGCCTCTCTGCGAAGAAAAGCGTCGCGGAAGCGCTCAGGCGATGTTCGCACTTGAACACGTATCATTGATGCTCGCTATCTGTCAGCTGGGTGT
>NZ_JASONN010000544.1:0-242 GCF_030217285.1 Pauljensenia sp. UMB3104
ATGCTTGACGCTGATCCGCACTATGGGCAAGCCCCTGTTCGCCGACGCGGCAGACGGGTTCTTCCAGTACACGGATAGGTGGTGGAAGATCGACCAGGCCTACCGGCAGTTCCTGTACTTTGCTGCCGGCACCGGCGGGGACAGCCCCAGAGCAGTGCTGAAACAGCAGGTAGAGACCGCTTACATCTACGACTACCAGCAGCCGCTAGCCCACGAATGGGACGGGGCAATCCGGCAGCTGG
>NZ_JASONN010000545.1:0-241 GCF_030217285.1 Pauljensenia sp. UMB3104
GTCCTCATGTACGTCCTCACGTGGCTGGCTCCCGCCCTCACGTCCGCGCTAGCGCTCGTGCCCGCGTGGCTAATGGCGCACCCGTGGACGATCCTCACGGGCGCGTTCCTGCACGGGGGCCTGCTGCATATCCTGTTCAACATGCTGTCCCTGTATTGGGTGGGGCGTGCGATCGAGCCGGTCATGGGATGGTGGCGCTTCCTCACCGTCTACCTGGTGAGCGCATTGGGCGGTTCCGCCT
>NZ_JASONN010000053.1:0-790 GCF_030217285.1 Pauljensenia sp. UMB3104
GGGCCGGTATGGGGGATACTCAGCTCGATCCCCTCAGTAAAAACAATCACCGTGGTTGCTAACGTTGTGCGCTCTGTAGCTGGTATGTTGGGGTTTGCCTCTGGCGGCCCAGTATGGGGGCTAGGGACGGGAACATCTGACTCTATCCCGGCACGCCTATCAAATAATGAGCATGTTATTACGGCGGCGGAAGTAACCGCAGCTGGTGGGCATGGCGCGATATTCGCGCTAAGGCACATGATGCACACTGGGCAGATCCGAGACCTGCTGCGCGAGCGGGGCTTCGCCGAAGGGGGAACCCCAGCACTGCCTTATGCGCCACGGCCACTTATCACATCTGGTGGCGCAATGGCCTCACGGGTTGCGCACGAGGTCAGCGTGTCACTAGCGGGCCAATCTCTCGCGCTTGTCCTAGACGATGGCACCCGTTTTAACGCGCACATCGAAGAGGCCGTGGACCGCAGGATCATAGCTTCTTCGGCAATGTGAAAGACAGGTTAGAGAGGCAAAATGACACTTAAAGGATTTATTGCTGCCCACTCGGGGCTGCCCTCATTCATGATAGACGCTGGCCCTTACCGGCTTTACAGGCAGCGCGTACTGATCGATAAGGGAGTGGGGCCTACGATCATTTCTGATCCCGCAGCGCCCGTTGGTAAACCGACCGAGTACCACGTGCAAACGGCGGAAGATAACTGGAGTGAGCTACTTACGCGCCCAGGGATTGGGGCCGCCTACCTCCTTTCTGATGCGCAAGGCCGGGGCCCCGTGCCAGTCAGGATCACTAACG
>NZ_JASONN010000546.1:0-241 GCF_030217285.1 Pauljensenia sp. UMB3104
TGCCACAGTGCGCACCTACTACGGGGCAACCAGCAAGGCCGAGCGAGACGAGACAGTCCGCGCTTTTCAGGCGGGCAAGGTTGATGTGCTCATCGCACAAATCACCGCTGCGGGAGTCGGTCTCACCCTCACGCGCGCCCAGGACGCCCTTTTCGTGGAAACCGAGTGGACACCCGCACTCGTCACACAAGCCGAAGACCGCATCCACCGCATCACGCAAACCAGCCCCGTCGCTATCACC
>NZ_JASONN010000547.1:0-241 GCF_030217285.1 Pauljensenia sp. UMB3104
CTTGTCGTCCTCCTGGCTACAGAAATTGAGGTCGGGGTTTATGGCGGTGTATAGGTCGAGGTCGCACAGCGCCATTCCAGTGATATGACCCATGAGGAATCCGTACATTAGGTCTGCGTGCTCACACATGATGTTGAAGGTGCGCAGGGCTTCGTAGGTTTCTGTGTCGTTGATTGGCCTGATGTTCCGTGCTTTGCGCAGGCTTGAGACGGCAGGACCGAGGTCTTCTACCTGCTTGTAG
>NZ_JASONN010000548.1:0-241 GCF_030217285.1 Pauljensenia sp. UMB3104
GACGAAATCGCACGTGCACAGACCATGATGCGCTTGGAACAGGCGACCGCCCGGTCGATGGAAGAACTCAGCCTGGAAGCTGACCAGCTCATCGAAGAATTCGGCCCCCATAACCTCGTGCCGGATTTTTCAGGCGAGGGCGACCCGACTGCCTTTTCGCGCCCCGAACAGGAAAAGGCACTGGCGGCTGCTGAACGTGACCTGGCAAAACTTGGCCGCGTGAACCCACTGGCACTGGAGG
>NZ_JASONN010000549.1:0-241 GCF_030217285.1 Pauljensenia sp. UMB3104
CCCGTGCCGGGCACCGACTACAGCATCAGAAGAGGCAGATCCAGAGGATTTCACCTCACCCACAATTCCGACAGCTAGTTGAGCGCAAAATGCGCATATTTTACATACGCGCGCGCTCTCGCCGAGGCCTCGACCCCCTCCCTGGAATCACTACGGCCGTAGAATCAAGACAGTCGATAGCGCACGCTGAGGAGGAGTAACTCTCGCATGAACGAAGAACTTGCCGCCTACATCACGCGCC
>NZ_JASONN010000550.1:0-241 GCF_030217285.1 Pauljensenia sp. UMB3104
CTATTCTGGTGTCTATCAAGGACATTATATAGATTTTGAAGCAAAAGAAACACATCAAAAGGCTTCCATGCCGATGAAAAATTTTCATGCTCATCAAATCAAGCACATGGAACAAGTCGTCAAACAAGGAGGAATTTGTTTCGTTTTATTGCACTTTTCAGCCTTAAAATCGACATATCTGCTTCCTGCTCCTTATTTAATTAACTTTTTCAAGATTGACAAAGGGAAAAAGTCCATGCCG
>NZ_JASONN010000551.1:0-241 GCF_030217285.1 Pauljensenia sp. UMB3104
TGGCCGTGATGATCGTCGTGGGGATCGCGGTGGCTACCAGCGTCGTGATGACCGACGCGGTGGGTTCGAGGACCGCGGTCGCGGCGGCTTCCAGCAGCGTGATGATCGCCGAGGCAACTTCCAGCGTCGTGATGATGATCGTCGTGGTGGCTTCCGCGATGACCGTCGCGATGGTGAGCGTCGTGACTTCCAGCGTCGCGATAATGAACGCCGTGATTTTGGTGGCCGTGATGATCGTCGT
>NZ_JASONN010000552.1:0-241 GCF_030217285.1 Pauljensenia sp. UMB3104
AGGCGCACAAGCGGAAGCACTCCTGAGAGAGCTGAACAGGCTAGGCGTGAACCTCAACCAAATCGCACGCAACGTGAACTCTGCTCATGTGGCGTCTTTTGAGCAGGTTGAGGCAGCCAGAAAACTCATGGAACAAAGCAGAAGGCTTATAGAACCATTCACGTTGGGAGGCGGCCGTGGCGGTGACGAAGCTGACTCAGATCAAGACGACACTGGGTAAGGCAGTGGACTATGTATGCCA
>NZ_JASONN010000553.1:0-241 GCF_030217285.1 Pauljensenia sp. UMB3104
GTGGCTGACGACGGACGCGGAATCGACCCGCACCGCACACGCAATTCCGGCCTGTCCAATATGCGTGAGCGCGCCCGACGTCACGCCGGCAGTTTCGTGTTCGGCGCAGGTATCGACGGCGCAGGTGCAGAAATTATCTGGCGCGCGGAAATCGACCCGGAATAGGTCAGTTACGCCAGGCCGCCGCTCGCTGGCCCGCCACCCAGGCTGCCACCTGCGTGCGACGCTGCAGACCCATCTT
>NZ_JASONN010000554.1:0-241 GCF_030217285.1 Pauljensenia sp. UMB3104
CGACCAGTCCGTTGACTGGGAGTGCACCCGCGGCGCTCATCGCAGGATCTCCCACGCGGTCGTGTACACCTCCTTGTGGGCGAGCTTTGAGGCAGCCGCTTCGTCGAGCAGAACCGTGACGCTGGGGTGCATCTGGATGATGGACGCCGGCCAGAGAGCCGAAACGCCACCCTCGATCATCGCTGCAACCGCGTCAGCTTTGCCTTCTCCGGTGACGATCATCAGCAGGTGCTTCGCATCC
>NZ_JASONN010000555.1:0-241 GCF_030217285.1 Pauljensenia sp. UMB3104
ACTGCCGTGGTCCGGCCTTGACGGGACGATGACACGTCGTATGTCCAACTCTGCCGCCTGGGCAAACGCACAGGCCAAGACTGGTTCACTGTCGACGGCTTCGACCCTCGCTGGCATCGTGTCGACCTCCAGCGGGCGACTGCTGGTCTACGTGATCGGCACGGAGAACGTTCCTGACGATGCAGCTGCGAACACTCGTCCCGCGTTGGATAAGTTCGTCGGCGCACTTGCAGCTCTCTGA
>NZ_JASONN010000556.1:0-241 GCF_030217285.1 Pauljensenia sp. UMB3104
CCCTTATCGTGTGCGCGCATACAGATGCATGTGTGCCTGGCTTTGTCCTGTGTGGGCGTGTAATTTGCTGGGTTCTGGAGGGGGCTGTCGAGAGGCCTCCGTCACCCCGGCATCCCGCACTCGGTACGGAAGCCGCGTTCTGGCTTGTTCCTAAGTGGTGTTACACCATTTAGCTGGGTATTACACCACTTCCCAGGCGGTGTAATGCTCCCTAAGTGGTGTAATGCTCCCTAAGTGGTGC
>NZ_JASONN010000557.1:0-240 GCF_030217285.1 Pauljensenia sp. UMB3104
AAGTGGACGAGAATCAGCAAGAGCATCGAGGGCAGCGATATGAGCTTCTGCAAGATCTCGAACGTGGATGTAGTCGCGAACGCATGTACCGTCCGGAGTGTCATAATCCGATCCGAAAATCCTGGCGGGCTCATCGCGTTCAACACGATCGAGAACCATCGGAACCACGTTCAAGATTGCCAGATCTGCTAGATCATCCCAGCCAGCACCGGCAACATTAAAGTAGCGCAACCCGATCCA
>NZ_JASONN010000558.1:0-240 GCF_030217285.1 Pauljensenia sp. UMB3104
TTCATCTTGAACTGAAAAATCGTGGTTTTCATATCAATCACAAGAAAGTTCAGCGATTGATGCAAGTGATGGGGCTACAAGCTCGAATTCGCCGTCAACGGAAATATTCTTCTTACAAGGGGGAGATTGGTAAGAAAGCAGAGAATCTCATTCAGCGTCAGTTTGAAGGCTCTAGGCCTTACGAAAAGTGCTATACAGATGTAACCGAATTTGCCTTACCAAACGTCAATGGAAAGCTCT
>NZ_JASONN010000559.1:0-240 GCF_030217285.1 Pauljensenia sp. UMB3104
GGCGGAGGCCTCGGGCGCATCGACGACGGGTGCCGGTAGCTCGGTGGCGGGCACTCCCGGGCGGGTCACAAGGTTATCGACCTGGCTGATTTCGCCTGTCAGGGCCTCGATGAGCTCGCGCATGTCGGCGCTGGCCTGCTCGGCGCGCTGTGCGAGGAGCTGGTCGGAGTCAGCCATGACGGCCGCCGGGTCTTCGAGCCAGTCGTCGACGGCGTCGATGATGCCCTCGCGGTCGGGGGT
>NZ_JASONN010000560.1:0-240 GCF_030217285.1 Pauljensenia sp. UMB3104
TTGCGTTCTCGCAGGTAGCAGGGGGCCTCGCGGCAAAAATCACGTTTGTCGGTTGAAATGGCTGAAATGCGCCCAATTCCTTGTGGCAGATAACTCAGCTGAAAATTCAACGGAATTTCCGCGTGGGCATGCATGAGGTTATACGATAGGGAACGATGCTCAAAAAACTATCCTTGAAAACCAGATGGGCGATTGGCGTCGTGAGCGCCCTCGTCCTCCTCGTCGTCTGCGCCGGCGTCG
>NZ_JASONN010000561.1:0-240 GCF_030217285.1 Pauljensenia sp. UMB3104
GCCGTGGAAGAAGTGCGGATCGTCAATGGGTTTTGGGCCCGATGGGGCTTCTGCTCCGTGGCTACCTCAACCTGAAGAATTCCGAGCGTGGGCACGTGACGAACAAGGTGAGGATCCAACATCAATGCTGTCTTTGTACATGCGATTGGGTGGACTTCGACGCCAACTTGTTGGGTCAGCGCACCGTGTGCACTGGGCTGATCAGGTTCCCGAAGAAGTTCTGGCGTTCAGCGCGGGAAG
>NZ_JASONN010000562.1:0-240 GCF_030217285.1 Pauljensenia sp. UMB3104
GGGGAGAACCGCTATAAGACGGAATTCGTCGCCGATTCCGTGTTTACCGCCCTGTCCAATCTGGAACCTGATTCCGGCGGCGGCGCGGTTGATGGTCAACCGCCGTTCTAAAGCTCGATGTGCGCTAACAATTCGTCCCCTGTCTCGGCGGTATTCCCGTGGATGCCGTCGGAGGTGGGGGACCAGTTTTATCTACCTCTGGAAGGAAATGAAGATGCCCCGGATTCGGTCGATTAAGCC
>NZ_JASONN010000563.1:0-240 GCF_030217285.1 Pauljensenia sp. UMB3104
CCAGGGGTCACCCTGTTGCCCGCCGGCCGGGGCCTGATACGACCCTTGCGGCTGTGGGGGTTGGTTGTAGCCGCCCGCTTGCTGTGGCGGCTGACCTACTGGTGGGATAATCCCCGGCATTGACGGGTGCTTAAGCACGAGATTGGAGCCTTGCCGCCCATCCTTAGTGGTATATGCTTCAATCCCCAACGTGCCCGTGATGGTGACTTTCGCGCCCCTACCAATGCCGGTGTTGATGAT
>NZ_JASONN010000564.1:0-240 GCF_030217285.1 Pauljensenia sp. UMB3104
TCTTTCTAATGAGTTGTTTAGTCGCTTTTCATTATAGGTCATATGGGACTTTTTTTCTACATAAAACATACTAAGATTAGTAGTGAAGAAATCTCCGACGGGAGAGAGTACTCACTGCTTTTTCTTTATGTTAAAGTAGAGGGTGTCTTGTTAAGTCGAGGGTCTTTTTGACGCTTGATGTCGTACACAAAACTGGCAAGACACCTGTTTTAGGAAGAATGTTATCAAAGTATGTGGGAC
>NZ_JASONN010000565.1:0-240 GCF_030217285.1 Pauljensenia sp. UMB3104
TCGCAGACCGGCGGGCAGGACCCCGCTAACCTGAGCGCCCATCTCATGATGCATATCGACCAGGTCGCCCAGAAGGGCGAAGGAAAGGTCATCGCCGTCATCGACACGGGCGTCGACATGGCGCATCCGGCTTTTACTGGCGAACTCGCGGGAACGCCCCCGCTCACCCCACAGAAGGTCGCCGCGATGCCCTCGCAACTGGGTGAAGGAAAGACCGGCGTCTACGTCTCGCAGAAGTTC
>NZ_JASONN010000054.1:0-688 GCF_030217285.1 Pauljensenia sp. UMB3104
ATTGGGCACTCCCTACCGATCAGCCCAATCTCTCTTCCTCATGCCAACAAAGACATAGAGACCGTATGAGGATATAGGCACGGAATTTCTCCGTGCTTTTTTTCAAGGTAATAACTAAATTGGGGTTGTGTTATAATATTTTTTAAGAGAACATCAAAACGCCACGTTCTGAACCAACGTGGCGTTTTTTGCGTGCTTTTCTAATCCAAACCATGCAATAAATAACTGAATTATGGTATACTAAAACTACAAAGAGGTAGATCATGTGATCACCAAAAAGCCCCACGTTCTGAACCAACGTGGGGCTTTTTTTGCGTGACCAACGCTCAAGGCTAGTCGTCTATTTGTCCTCGCCGTCTAGCCATTTGCAAATGTAGTAGCTTATTACATTTGCCGTAACGGCAAGTAAGAGCTCAAAGAAGTAGATCATGTGAATCACCCCTTTCGCAAATAAATTTGCGTCAGAGACGACTTGATTAGTATAACATGATAATTCAAGATAAAATATGCTACAATGGTTTTAGTGTCTTATAAAAATCTTTTTTCTACATAGAGTCACTGGTGCTCTCATTCATCGGTTTTTTTCTCCTATAGCGAAACTAAGTTCGAAATATAGGAATACTTTACAGAAGTACGGAAAATTTCCGTGCTTTTTTATTAGAAAATCTTTTTTACTAAGTCAATATTG
>NZ_JASONN010000566.1:0-240 GCF_030217285.1 Pauljensenia sp. UMB3104
TCGCCGTCCTCGGCGGGACCAACCCGAACGGCGGTTTCGCCACCGTCGGCGGCGTATTCCTCGCGGCCCTCACCCTCCAGGTCGTCCAAAGCGGCTTCACCTCCATGCGCCTGTCCGCCTTCCAGTACGCGATCGCCCAGGGCGTCATCCTCATCGGCGTCCTCGTCCTCGACTGCGTCGACTGGAAAGACGTTCGCACACGCCTGACGTCAACGTTCAGGCGCCCACAACCAGCAGCCG
>NZ_JASONN010000567.1:0-240 GCF_030217285.1 Pauljensenia sp. UMB3104
TTATAAAGATATGTTTAAATTTGCTCTTTCTTCAATTAGTAGTTTTTTGGTTGACTATATCGTCTATGCGCTAGCCCTTTTGGTGCTTGCTGCGGTACCAACTAGTCTCAAAATTTTACTGGCAAACGGAGTGGCTCGTGTCACGAGCTCGATTTTCAATTATTCCGCAAATAAAAAACTGGTCTTTAAAAATAAAGACAGTGTCGCCAAAACAGGGACTGGTTATTTCGGTTTAGCCTT
>NZ_JASONN010000568.1:0-239 GCF_030217285.1 Pauljensenia sp. UMB3104
GAAAAATTCGGTGGGGCCGCAGCTAATGTTAAACAGACTTGGGAGGGCGCAACCCAGCGTGTGAGCGCGCAGGTGCGTAACCTAGGCGCAAACCTAACAAAATACCTAGTACGCCCCACCGGCGGGGGCGACCTCGTCAAGTTTATTGGGGCCGTAGGTGACACTCTCGCTACTACAGCGAAACAGGCCGACCGGTTCGCTAACCTTACTCACACGCGTGTAAGTAAAGTCTTTGACGG
>NZ_JASONN010000569.1:0-239 GCF_030217285.1 Pauljensenia sp. UMB3104
GGCCACCGAAGTCAAAGCCCGCGAAAAAACGACCATGACGACGCGCGACCGGAAGATCAGGATCGAAACCACCGCACTCCAGCAATTGGTCTCCAAAATGCTCACCATCGACCAGACCGTGTTCAACACGCCCGGACTGCAACCAGACGGCGTAAAAGTCACCTTCCCAGACATGGAAGACGCTTCACCATCTGACCTTGCGAACACGGCCGCGACCATGCGTTCTGCTCAACTCCTCT
>NZ_JASONN010000570.1:0-239 GCF_030217285.1 Pauljensenia sp. UMB3104
GCCTGGTAGGTAAGAGTGGGGCGGGGAAGTCCACCTTGCTGCGCTGCATTAATGGTTTGGAGAGTTTCGATGGAGGGTCTATTCACGTCCTCGATGAGGATATTCAAACTTTATCGGGCGATTCGCTCAGACACTTGCAAAAGGAAATTGGCATGATTTTTCAGCAATTTGAGTTAATTAACCGCAAAACAGTCCGAGAGAATGTCGCCCTGCCCCTAAAACTATGGAATATTGAAGAG
>NZ_JASONN010000571.1:0-239 GCF_030217285.1 Pauljensenia sp. UMB3104
TCTGCCGCCCACTTGGACAACGCCTCGTGGACGGCAGGATCTAAGCGCAGAAGAATTTGCTTGCGCTCATTCTTCGGAGTCATTTACTCACCAGGCGATTCGCTCCCCAATACCAACCCAGCAGGTCAGTACAGCGAGCCCGCATTCACGATCGGCTGAGTGCGCTGATCAGAGCAGAGCACGACCAGCAGGTTCGACACCATCTGAGCTTTGCGTTCATCATCAAGCGACACGATGTC
>NZ_JASONN010000572.1:0-239 GCF_030217285.1 Pauljensenia sp. UMB3104
AGCGATGCGCAGTATTGGGGCCGCATTCGCGCGCTGACGGAACTGAGCTCCTTTGACGTCAGCCACGCGACCGAACTGGACACCGAGCGCCTGTTGGTCGCCGATGAAGAGATGGTGCGCGCGGTCCTAGGGTTTATTGCTCAAGGGCATAGCGTCGGCATTTTGGCGAATGTTCCGACGGTTCTGGGAACTCGGATCCGCCAGACGCAGCCTTGGCTGAAGGAATGCGCTGCCGTGAC
>NZ_JASONN010000573.1:0-239 GCF_030217285.1 Pauljensenia sp. UMB3104
TGGTGACTTAGGTATTGATCCAGATTCTTTAGCTAAGGACGAAAGCCTTAACTAATAATAACCACGAACAAAGATCGGTTAGCCGGTCTTTTTTTCGTGCTTAAGAAAACTAGAGATAGTTGGAAGCTGATTTAAGTTTTAGTACAATAGATAGAGAAATAGTGGAAAGGAGAATGAATATGGTCACAGAAAGGACAAGAGCCCCTCGTTTTGCCCGGGTTATTGTTGATGTTCCCACC
>NZ_JASONN010000574.1:0-238 GCF_030217285.1 Pauljensenia sp. UMB3104
GATAAGGGCAGTAAGTACACGGTGTTGCCTAATGGTTTTACTGCTCCGGATGACTCCCAGGAATTTAAGGCTTGGGAAGTTGATGGTCAGGAAGTGGCGCCGGGTACCGAGATTACTGTTCATGGTGACACGGTCGTGAAGGCTGTGTGGAAGAAGGTCCAGGTTTCTGTTAGCTACGACGGTAATGGTGGTAGCGGCAGTATGGATGGTGCGACTGTGGATAAGGGCAGTAAGTACA
>NZ_JASONN010000575.1:0-238 GCF_030217285.1 Pauljensenia sp. UMB3104
GTCGTCCAGGGCGGCACCTTCCTCAACGACTCGGTGCTGCGCGCCTTCGAGCTGCTCACTGGCCGCGAGGTCGTGCGCCCCGACATCGCCGGCCTCATGGGTGCGTACGGCGCGGCCCTGACCGCGCGCATGCACGACACGGGGGAGGGGACCTCGTCCCTGGCGACGATCGAGGCCCTCGAGGGCTTCAGCGTGGATACGATGCGCAAGACCTGCCGCCTGTGCCAAAACCACTGCC
>NZ_JASONN010000055.1:0-671 GCF_030217285.1 Pauljensenia sp. UMB3104
AAGCGGGATCGTCGCAATCGACAGCAACGCGAGTCGCCAATCCACCACAAACGCATACATCAACAAGGCGAGCGGGGATACGATCGCGTTCAGTTTCTCAATCGGCCCGTGCGCAATCACTGTGTGCACCGTGGCCGTATCATCCTGAATGGTCTTGCGGATCTTTCCCTCACCCTCGCGGGTAAACCACGACAGCGGAGCAGTCGACATGCGGGCGGCAATCTGGCGGCGCATTTGATTACGCAACGACAGGTCAATAAAATGCGTCACGCCCAATGCAACAAAATATAAGGTCAACCGGGCCATGTATGCGCTGACGAGGAGCATCACGATCCAGTTCACCCGCGCCGGGTCCATCTGGTCTTGCATAAGTTCTCTGCCAAGCTCCACCAGAGCCACATACGGGGCAATAGCCAACACACCAGAGAGAAAAGCCAAAACCTGCGCGACGAACAGCTTGCCTTTCACCGGCTGCGATAGCTGACGAATCGCGTTCTGGCCAGCGACAGATTTTTCCTTCGCCGACCCATACTCGCCTTCAACAACCTGATCCATTACAATATCGTCCACGCAAACACCATCCTTATTAGATAAGGGTAACCTTACTTTATTTCTGGGAGGTGTACCTAACCGTGCACGTCAACTGATATGAGCATCACCCTTTCAGGGCA
>NZ_JASONN010000576.1:0-238 GCF_030217285.1 Pauljensenia sp. UMB3104
CCCCTCGGGGATCCGAGGGAGCCGGACGCCCATCGGGCATGAGGACATCGCAGAACATACGCGCAACCGGGTCCTCGTTGGAACGCCACGGGAGCAACTGGAACGTCGACGCATCCGGCTTGAGCAGCATGTCCGACTCGTAGACGCGCGTCAGGCCTTCGACGGCCGACCCATCGAAGCTGTTTACCCCAATGACTCAGGTATCGGCAGACGATTCACGACACGAGTCGGGCAGCCA
>NZ_JASONN010000577.1:0-238 GCF_030217285.1 Pauljensenia sp. UMB3104
GTCCCATGTCGGTCGATTGGACACAGATTTTCTCTGATGACCAGTTGCGTGACTTGGAAGAGATCGGCGCTACCACGATCGCTGACGACTCACCCTCGATTCGCCGACAGTTCACGATCTCGAAGCAGACGCTGATCGACTTGTCGCTGACCGATTCTGACAAGCTTCTGGCCGGCTTGGAACAGCCGACCTTGGTGATCCATGACAGCGTCGACGCCGAGTTCGGTCTGCTTGCCGC
>NZ_JASONN010000578.1:0-238 GCF_030217285.1 Pauljensenia sp. UMB3104
GTTGAAGGCTCGAATGGAGGCAGAACGTTTGCCCCGGGGGATGGACCCGCGCTCGCACGTGAAACTGGGGCCCGGGGGACTATCGGATGCAGAGTGGACCATTCAACTGCTCCAGTTGATGCATGCGCATGAGGACGTTGCGTTGCGTACCACCAATACGCTCGACGCGCTGGGACAGGCCGAACGCCTAAGCCTGGTTACGCCCGCCCAGGCGCGAGCGCTGGAAGCCGCATGGAAT
>NZ_JASONN010000579.1:0-238 GCF_030217285.1 Pauljensenia sp. UMB3104
GCCGTAGACGGCGTGCCTGTCCATGCTGTCCGCCTGCGTGGCCTGACAGCCTCGGAAGAGATCCTGCTGGGCAACCCTGGTGAACAGCTGGTGATCCGCACGGATTCCTTCGACCGTTTCTCTTTCATGCCCGGCGTTTTGTTAGGCGTGCGTGAAGTGAGCAAGCATCCGGGTCTGTCGATCGGCTTGGATACTGTCCTTGACCTGCCGGGGCTTCTATGAGCATCGACCTTGGTAT
>NZ_JASONN010000580.1:0-238 GCF_030217285.1 Pauljensenia sp. UMB3104
GGCATGAGGGATTCGAGCTGACCAGAGAAGATGTCGAAAACCTTACCGACTACGCTGCGGGCATTATCGACGCTGAGGAATACCGGGTGAGAGCACACGCAACGGTGCGCGCGCAGATGAAACTTGCCCGTACAAGTGCTTAAGACATGCCCAAATCTTACGAGTCTTGGGAATCGTATTTTTACCCTGAAACATACGACCCCGACACGAGACAAGGAACTCTACGAAACCTATTCGG
>NZ_JASONN010000581.1:0-237 GCF_030217285.1 Pauljensenia sp. UMB3104
GTGCCGTCCGTGAAACCGGCGTTCTCGTTTCCGTCCCACTGGACGGGGGTGCGCGCGTTGTCGCGGCCGGTGACGGCCAGCCCCGCCAGGACCGACTCGGGGCTCTCCCCCGACTCCACGGCCTCGCGGTAGTAGCGCAGCGCCTCGACGTCTCGGTAGTCGTCGATACCCCCGAAGACGCTGTTCGTCATGCCGAGTTCCTCGCCCTGATACACGTAGGGCGTGCCACGCAGCATG
>NZ_JASONN010000582.1:0-237 GCF_030217285.1 Pauljensenia sp. UMB3104
CTCACTTGCGTGCCTTCGGGTCGAGGGCGTCACGGACCGCATCACCCATCATGATGAAGCTGAGGACGGTCATCGCGAGAGCCAAAGCCGGGTAGAAAAGAACCATTGGGTTCGTACGCAACGACGCCTGTGCGGCCGAAATATCGGCGCCCCACGAAACGACCGTTGACGGAAGACCGATACCCATGAAGGACAGGGACGCTTCGGAAACGATGAACGTACCCAGAGCAACCGTCG
>NZ_JASONN010000583.1:0-237 GCF_030217285.1 Pauljensenia sp. UMB3104
TTTCCTTGCGTTTTATAAGTCTTGTAAGTTGTTGACAAGAGGTGAGCCAGCATATCTTTGGTCGTCGTCTTACCATTAGAACCCGTAACTGCAAAGACATCTACCTTCATTTTTTCCAGATAATACTGTGCCAAACGCTGCAATGCTGCCAACACATTATCAACTAAAATATAAGGATAATCGCCCAATTTTTTTTCTGACAAGGTTGCCGCAGCACCATTTTCAAATGCTGTCGCA
>NZ_JASONN010000584.1:0-237 GCF_030217285.1 Pauljensenia sp. UMB3104
GGCCTGGGATGATGAACTTGAGTCCTTCCGCCACGCCGGTGCCGGTGCGCCCGTGCGTTGGCTCAACAATCGGGTTGGCTGATGGGCTCCATCGCCGACCTGCTCGGTGACCAGCTGCGTGCAGGCTTAGCGCAGCTGGTCGACTCCGATGCGTCCGACGAGGCGCCCGACGCGGCCCCTGCCTCGTCCGAAAGTGTCGCTGAGACCGCCCAGGACCGCGCCCGGGAGGCCGCGATG
>NZ_JASONN010000585.1:0-237 GCF_030217285.1 Pauljensenia sp. UMB3104
CGTTGCAGATTGGTAGGTGCCACCGGAGGTCACGCCGGAGTACGCAGAACCTGTTCCGTATGACCCCTGCTGTTGGGAGGGAGTCGAACCGGTCGCACTGGCCTGCTGAGCGGGTGAGGATGGACGCGCAAACCTTGCGTGAGGCAACGGCTCTGTCGGCCTAGTTGGAGACGACTCTGTCGGCGTGGTGGGACCTGAGACTTGAGCGGGACGCCCCGCCCAGCGGGAGAGCGGAGT
>NZ_JASONN010000056.1:0-650 GCF_030217285.1 Pauljensenia sp. UMB3104
CACACCCCCTACGGCGACAAATATGTCACCGTCATCTTGGACTTGACGCCCATCCGAGATCGCAGTGGTCACTCCCGGCTCCTGGATATGGTCCCGGGGCGCTCCAAGCGGGTCTTCAAAACCTGGCTGGCCTCCCAGCCTGACACGTGGCGCAGCCACATTGAGATCGTCGCGATGGATGGATTCACCGGGTTTAAGAGCGCCGCCGCTGAAGAGCTCCCCAACGCGAGGGCGGTCATGGATCCCTTCCACGTCGTACACCTGGCCGGTGATGCTCTCGATGAGTGTCGCAGGCGCATTCAGCAAGAACTTCACCATCGGCGCGGGCGGGCCACGGATCCCCTCTACAAGGCCCGCAGGATGTTACACACCAGATCCTGCCTGCTCACCCCACGCCAACAACACCGGATCCTCGACCTGTTCGCCAGCGATTGCCACGTCGCACTCGAAGTCACCTGGAGCGTCTACCAGAACATCATTGATGCCTACCGCGATCCCAACAAAATCCGCGGCAAGGCCCTGATGCAAGCCGAAATCAACACGCTGACCTCTACGCGCGTACCGAGGGGTCTGACCGAGCTCATCACGCTGGGCAGGACACTCAAACGCCGAGCCGGGGACATCCTGGCCTACTTCGATCATCCCCACAC
>NZ_JASONN010000586.1:0-237 GCF_030217285.1 Pauljensenia sp. UMB3104
CGATCTGCGAGGAGTCGGTCTCGAGCTCCGCGAACTGGGAATCCAGGGAGGAGGCGGCCAGCTCGATCTTGCCCTGAGCGAGGGCCTCCTGGCGGCGCACGCGGTCATCGAAGCGGCCGAGCTCGCTCGTGGGATCCAGGATGTTGATGGAGGAGAGGGCGTCCGTGACCTGGGCCTGTGCCTTGGCGGTCTTCTCGCGGGCGATCAGCTGGTCGCGGCGGGTCTTGAGCTCAGCGA
>NZ_JASONN010000587.1:0-237 GCF_030217285.1 Pauljensenia sp. UMB3104
GGACTCGACCAGATCGTCATGAACGTGCGCGGGCCCGAGAAGGCCCGGATCGACGAGACTCAGAGCAAGATTCAGGAGGCGACGGCACAGCGTCAGACCTTCCAGTCGCTCATGGGCATCCGCCCCATGTGAGTGTTTCGATTCTCACAGGCCGCGCATCGTCTTTTCATAGGACACACATAGGTTCATGTCTCACGATAGTGGGGACAGAAAGGAAACCTACGTGACTGATGAAGT
>NZ_JASONN010000588.1:0-237 GCF_030217285.1 Pauljensenia sp. UMB3104
GTCACTGGCCTTCACTTGATAAGGGCGGTCGAGGTTAAAGATACTAATATCAGCAGCTTGCCCTGGCCAGATTGTTCCTGCTGTCTCTAAATGGAATAATTGACGAGGTTGGTCAGTCATTAGGGCAATGAGCCTTTCTAAACTGAGTTTTCCTCGCTTAACTAATAGCGTGTATAAACTCATAAAGGCTGTTTCACTACCAACAATTCCAACAGGGGACTTCAAGAAACCTTGACT
>NZ_JASONN010000589.1:0-237 GCF_030217285.1 Pauljensenia sp. UMB3104
CGTCTACTCGCTAAAGAAGGGGAAAGGGGCGTTCCTGAGTGAGATACGCAGGCCTTCTTCCGTGTGGTGGCGGGTCCGCATCGGCGGCGTTGAAGTACAAATACGCGGCCTAGTGCTTGGCCTGTTCGGTGACGTCACCGCGTTCGAGAAGCGGGCGCGTCAGTGGGCAGAAGAAAACCTCCCCAACCAAGAAGAAAACTGGGACGAAGACTGGCTGGAGGACCTGCAATGAGCGCG
>NZ_JASONN010000590.1:0-237 GCF_030217285.1 Pauljensenia sp. UMB3104
GCACCCGGCGATGGGTTCGGGTGATTTCGTGCTGCGCGAGTCGAATAACGACGCAATCCTCGCCTTCACCCGCTCCTGCCCGGAGGAAACCATCCTCTGCATTATGAACCTGGCCAATACCCCGCGCGCAGGGCGCGTTGAGCTGCCCACTTACGCCGGGTGGCTGGCCACGGATGTGTTTGGCGGGGCAGGTTTCCCGGCCGTCGGTGCCGCTGGCGGTTATGACGTCACGCTGGG
>NZ_JASONN010000591.1:0-237 GCF_030217285.1 Pauljensenia sp. UMB3104
CGTAGAAGGCACCTTCCTCTTCCCAGCGTTCCTGCCAGTGGGCTTCGATCTCATTAGCCAGTTCTGCGGTGTAGCGGAACTGGGTCATATCCTCAGCGCTCAAGGGTACTCCTTTTCGACGGTCGACTTCGGTCAATTGTAGCTCTCTCCTCCGACAAATCTCAGGTCGTCCACAGCGGTGACTAGACTGGCACCATGAGTGTCTTTTCAAAAATTATTGCCGGCGAGATTCCGGGT
>NZ_JASONN010000592.1:0-237 GCF_030217285.1 Pauljensenia sp. UMB3104
TTGAACCTCCGACAGATACTCAGACGGCTCCGGCATCACCTCACCAGCAAGCACCGCGCCATCACCAACATCTGCACCCTCAAAATCGAAAGGGCTCGCTAGCGGATCTTCCAGGCGAGTAGCAGGCAGACCCTTGGCGAGTTTCTCGCCCAGCGGGTCGGGTTTCGCGCCTGCTCTGACGCGGCGGCCGCCGCGGTTGGTGCCGTCTTTCGCCATGAAATCTTGCCTCCTTCCAGG
>NZ_JASONN010000593.1:0-237 GCF_030217285.1 Pauljensenia sp. UMB3104
GTACGTGACCATCCCTCTGCTCGTGTCTCCGGAAGACACTAAGCCCGGTAAGTACGACAAAACGATCTTCCAGCTTGATCAGTCAATCCAGGTCAAAGGCGACAAGGTGAAGCTTGTCTTGAAAGATAAGAGCTTCGACATCCCGGTTCCTGCAAAAACCGCTGAAGTCGACACCAGCTACCTTGAAGGAGCAATTGCAGAGCACTGGAACGAATACCAGGCAGCACTGAACGACGG
>NZ_JASONN010000594.1:0-237 GCF_030217285.1 Pauljensenia sp. UMB3104
CCATCAATCTTCAGCGTAATGGTGGAAGGGCGATGGGTTGCGAGAGCAGCGAACGCTCCATAGCCATATGCGATAGGACCAGACGTAAACATTGACTCGTTCGCCAATAGATTCGCCTTCGCATCCAAGCCCAAAGAGACCAGCCCCAAAACCAGGGAATGAACAGTTCCGTCTGGGGTGGTCACCCACATTCCGTCCATCGGGCGAATTCGCGAAGCAAATAGCTCGTCGCTTTCT
>NZ_JASONN010000595.1:0-236 GCF_030217285.1 Pauljensenia sp. UMB3104
GACGATGAACGAGGCCGGGGCCACCTCGCGCACGTCCGTGACCGTGGACGGCGCCCCGGTGTCCGTTGAGGCCACGTCCACCCTGGCTCCGGTCGAGGCGGGCTGCACCCGCGACGTAACCGGCAACGTGTCGGTACGCGTGCCGCTGCTGGGTGGGCGCATCGAGAAGGAGGCCGTGGCACACCTCGGCCGCGTCGTGGAGCGTGAGCAGGCACTGGCAACGCAGTGGCTGGATG
>NZ_JASONN010000057.1:0-644 GCF_030217285.1 Pauljensenia sp. UMB3104
GCCCGTCTAAGGTTTCTACTCGCAGCGCGGTCCAGTCCCCGCTGCGGGAGCCGTCAAAACCGACACAAACTGGCCCGCCCGTTGGGGGCTCCTGGCCGGGGCGAGTGCGTTCATCCCAGAGAGTTTCCGGCATGAACGAGCCGAGACCTTGCACAAGCTTGTTCCCGAAGAAGCGCATTGCCTGAGTTGGGTCAGTGCGCACTAATTCGGCAGCTTCAGCTTCGATCGCATTGAGGTCAACCCAAGGGGAATCTGCGTAAACGTACTCGTGGATCTTTCGCCTATCATGCTTGACCGTGTAGTCGAGTTTGCCATCTGGTTTCTGGTAGAAAACGAAGACGTCTTTAGTGTGAGCTTCGTAGGTTTCTTGGGCTGCGGAGGCCTCCATTGGGTCCCAAGGGTTAGTAATTTCGATCCCGCGCCCGCCCATACCTGCCAGGCCGCGCCGCATCGTCGCCCAGGTTTGCTTCATCTTGCCCGTGTACAAGCCAGACTCATCAGCTATAGCGAAATTGATTGGCGCGCCCAAGCGTGCCCGCGCTGATTGGGTTACCACTTCAACTTTTCCCCTATGAGGCAGCCTCAAGAAGCCCTCAGCAGGTTTGACAAACTCTGCTAACGGCCCGTTACGTACCATAAAGTTC